>DATAEV010000305.1:0-20066 GCA_036257875.1 Actinomycetota bacterium
ACCTCCTGGCCCGGCTCCGGGACGAACGGACCCCTCCGGACCTGTTCCGGACGCTCACGCGGCGACTGGGCTGGCTGCTCGTCCTGGAGGCGACCCGTGACCTCGCGACCGAGCCGATCGACGTCCCCACCCCCCTCGAGACGACGACCGGAGAGGTCGTCGCCGAGCGGCTCGTCGCGATCCCGGTCCTCCGTGCGGGCCTGGGGCTCCTGGACGCCGCCACCGATCTGTACCCGGACACCGTCGTGGGCTACCTCGGGATGGAGCGCGATGAGATCACGCTCCAGCCTCGCGACTACTACGCGAAGCTTCCCCCGATGGACGGACGTCGGGCGCTCGTGCTCGATCCGATGCTCGCGACCGGAGGAAGCGGCGCGGCGGCGCTGACCCACATCAAGGCGAACGCCACCCCGAGATCGATCTCGTTCGTTTGCGTGGTCGCCGCCCCCGAGGGCGTCGAGCGGCTCGCGGCCGACCACCACGACGTCCCCGTCTTCACGGCGGCCCTCGATCGCCAGCTCAACGAGCACGGCTTCATCCTGCCGGGCCTGGGCGACTTCGGCGACCGGCTCCACGGGACGGTCTAGGTCGTCGTTCCCTCGTACGCCTTGCCCGCCGCGGCCGGCGGTCGCACCCTCCCGATGAACCCGGCGAGCACCACGATCGTGACGACGTACGGCGTCATGTTGACGAACTGCTCGGGGATCGAGCGGATGATAGGCCAATCACGGAGCGCCAGCGGGACCGCCTGGGCGAAGCCGAACAAGAACGCGGCGCCCATGAGCCGGATCGGGTTCCAGTTCGAAAGGATCAGCGCGGCGAGCGCGATGAACCCCAAGCCGAGCGTCTGGCCCTCGCGCCAATTGTTCACGATCTCGACGGAAAGGAACGCGCCGGCGAGACCGGCGAACGCGCCGGAGATCAGCACGCCTTCCCAGCGGAGCGGAGCCACGGCGACCCCGAGCGACCGGGTCGCCTCGGGGTTCTCCCCTGCCGAGCGGAGCCGCAGCCCCCAGCGGGTTCGGTTCAGCACCCACCACACCGGGAAGACGATCAGGAACGGGAACAGGACGAACGGCGACAGCCCCTGGAACGCCCTCCCGAACGCCGGGATCGACGACAGCAACGGGATCGAGATCACGTGGAGATGAGGCTGCCCGGGGTCCGATTGCGTCGCTTGCCCGAAGAAGATGGTGGAGAGGAAGCGCGCGAGGCCGACGGCCACGAGGTTGATCACCACGCCGGAGACGATGTGGTCGATCTTGAACGTGACCGTCGCGAGCGCGTGGATCGACGCGAACGCCGCTCCGCATGTCAGCCCGAGGAGCAGCCCCATGATCGGCCCCGCCGGCACACCCCACCCGAGCTTCGCGCCGAAGTAGTACGCGCCGAACGATCCGGTGACCGTCCCGATGATCATCAAGCCTTCGAGACCGATGTTGACGATGCCGGAGCGCTCGCTGAAGAGACCCCCGAGACCGGTGAGGTAGATGATCGTGAAGTACGTGAAGGCGATGCTGATCGCGAACCCGAGCTTGCTCACGACAGGGCCTCTCCCACCTCGACCGGGCCTCCCTCAGCGGCGACGATCTCCTCCTCGGCGAGGACGCGTCCGGTCTGTCGGCGCTCCAGCCGCCGCTTCGCGAGCGTGTACGTGATCACGACCGACATGATCAAGACCCCCTGCAGGATGATCACGAATTCCCGCGGCATGTCCGTCTCGATCGGCAGGATCGACTCCCCTCGCGACAACGAGGCCCAGAAGATCGCCGCGAACACGATGCCGATCGGATTGTTCTGACCCAGGAACGCCACGGCGATACCTGTGAACCCGAGCGTCGCCTCGTAGTTCTGCGGGAGATACCCACCGGTGGACGTCGACGCGTTGTTCACGAGGATCTGCTGCATCCCGACGAGGCCGGCGAGCGCGCCCGAGATCAGGAACAGCTTCATCTGGACGGAGCCGATGCCGATGCCGCCGGCCTGGGCCGACCCCACCGACGCACCGACGGCCCGCGCCTCGTATCCCAGGCGCATCCGCTTCACCATGAACCACACGATCGCCGCCGCGAGCACCGCCAGCGGGAACAGCCACGACAGCCGAGGAGCAGGACCGTAGCCGAGGAGGTGGCCCAGATCGGGCACCTTCGCGTGCGCCGGGAAGATGTTGGTCCGGAGATCGACGTTCTGGCCAGCCGGGGCGTTCGTGTACCGCAGCGGGTTGTTCAGCGCCCACGCCACCAGGCTCACCGCGATGCCGTTCATCATGATGGTGGTGACGACCTCGTGCGCCCCGGTCTTCACCTTCAGGGCGCCGGGGATCGCCGCGTACGCCATCCCGCCCAAGATGCCGAACAGGAGCACACCCCACATCAGCAACGGCCCCGGAAGGATGTCCCCGAGATGCAGGGCGGCCCAAGCGGCGGTGACCATGGCGACGAGGTACTGGCCTTCGACCCCGATGTTGAAGAGCCCGCCCTTGAAGCAGACCGAGACCGCCAACGCCGAGAAGATCAGCGGGGTGGCGGCCGAGAGCACCCACGCGGGACCGTCCTTGTCCGTCGTCGACGCGCGCAGGATCGACCCGTAGACGGCCAGCGGGCTCTCCCCGTAGAGCAGGATGATGATCGCACCGAGACCCAGCGCGATCACGAGAGCGAGCAGGAGCGCGAGCCCTTGCCCGACGGCTCGCTCGAGCCACTCCGGTCTCGTCTTCACGCCGCTCCCGGCGGCGGGTGGGGCGGTCGCCGTGATCGCCATCAGCGCGCTCCCTGGGCGGCGACGTCGCCGAGCATGCCGCGACCGACGTCTTCGGCGGGCGCGCTGGGCGGGTACTCGCCCGTGATCGTCCCCTCGTACAGGGTCAAGATCCGGTCGGAGAGCGCGTAGATCTCGTCGAGCTCGGCGGAGATCAGCAACACCCCCCGGCCGGCGGCCTTCTGTTCGAGGATCTGGCTCCAGACGAACTCGATCGCACCGACGTCCAGCCCGCGTGTGGGCTGTGCGGCGAGCAAGAGCTTCGGGTCGGTCTCGAGCTCGCGTGCAAGGATCAGCTTCTGCTGGTTGCCTCCGGACAGCGCCCCCGCGGTGATGTCGATGCTCCTCGCACGCACGTCGAACAGCCTGACCAGCTTCCGGGCGAGCTCCTTGATCGTTCGGAGCGACAGGACGCCGAACCTGACGAACGGCTGGTCGTCCTGTCGTCCCAGCACCAGGTTCTCCCAGAGGGTCATCCCCAGGACCAGCCCCTGCTCGTGACGATCCTCGGGGACGAATCCCACGCCCGCGTTCCGGATCTCCGCAGTGCTTCGGGATGCGAGATCTTCGCCGTCAAGGAGGATCCGGCCGGCGTCGAGGGGCCGCAGACCCATGACGACGTCCGCGAGGTCACGCTGCCCGTTGCCCTCGACGCCGGCCACGCCGACGATCTCCCCCGCCCGCACGTCGAGCGACAGATCCCGCAGGCGACCGCCGCTGAGGCCCTCGAGCCGCAAGACGGGCTCACCGATCTCGACCTCCGGCTTCTCGAGGCGGAACAAGACGGGACGTCCGACCATCATCTCGGCGAGCTTGGCCTTCGACGTCTCCGCCGGCGTGGTCTCTCCAACGACCGCTCCTCGGCGGAGCACGGTGATCCGATCCGCGATCTCGAGCACCTCGTCCAGCTTGTGGCTGATGAAGACGATGGACTTCCCGTCGGCCTGGAGGCGGCGGAGGTTCTCGAACAGGTCGCTCGTCTCCGACGGAGTGAGGACCGCGGTCGGCTCGTCCAGGATCAGGATCTCGACGCCGCGGTAGAGGGCCTTCAGGATCTCGACGCGCTGTTCCTCGCCGACGGACAGGTCTTCGACCGTCGCGCGCGGATCGATCTGGAACCCGTATGCGTCGGCGAGCTCCTTCACCTTCTGCTCCGACTCCTCGGGTTGGAGGATCGCGCCGCCCTCGTCGCCGAGGATCACGTTCTCGGCGACGGTGAACGGGTCCACAAGCACGAAGTGCTGGTGGACCATCCCGATCCCCCGCGCGATCGCGTCGCGCGGGGAGTTGATCTTCACCTCCTCGCCGCGGATCACGATCCGGCCCGCATCCGCCGGATACATCCCGTAGAGGATGCGCATCAGGGTGGACTTGCCGGCACCGTTCTCTCCGATCAGGGCATGCACCTCGCCTGGGCGGAGCTCCAAGGAGACATCGTCGTTCGCGACGACCCCGGGGAAGCGCTTCGTGATGCCTTCGAGCACGGCGAAGGGCGGGGCGCCCTCGCGCCCCGCCGTCCCGTCGTCGCTCATCGTCGTCGGTCGTCGCGGAACCGGGTTACGGCTTGTCCGGAACCTTGATCGTCCCGTTGATGATGTCCTGTCGGTACAGTTCGAGCGTCGCGATGATGTCCGGAGTCATCAGCTTGTTGTTGGATTTGGAGTAGTCCAATCCCTGGTGCGCCAGGTCGAAGACCTGTCCGCCGCCCTTGAACGAGCCGTTGCCGGTCTGCTGGATCGCGTTGTAGACGGCCGTGTCGACCCGCTTGATCATCGACGTGAGGATCAGCGGCTTCTGGTCGGGAGCGGCTGTGAGGTACTGGTCCGAGTCGACGCCGATCGCGAGCTTGTCGGCTTTGACGGCCGCGTTGAACAGTCCCGCGCCCGACGCGCCGGCTGCATGGTAGATGATGCATGCGCCGTCGTCGTACATCCCGGTCGAGAGCGCTTCGCCTTTGGTCGCATCATTGAAAGCCGTGACGTCATCGCCGATGTATTGATAGACGACCCTGATGTCCGGGTTCACCTTGTGGACTCCGGCCGTGTAGCCGGCCTGGAACTTGCCGATCAGGGGACCGGTCTGCCCGCCGAGGAAGCCGACGGTGGTGCAGTTGAGCTTGGCCGCCTCGAGCGCGGCGGCTGCGCCGACGAGGAACGACCCTTGCTGCTCGGTGAACGTCAGGTCGGCGACGTTCGGGATCGCGGTGGCGTCGTTCGTGAGACCACATGCGGTCCCACACGTCGCGTAGCCGTCGATCACGGCGAAGTTCTGATCGGGGTAGTCCTTCGCGATCTCGTTGATGTCCGGGGAGAACGCGAACCCGACTCCGACGATCAAGTTGTAGCCCGCCTCGGCCAGGTTGGTGACGTTCTCGCCGCGGTTGGAGCCGGTCGCGTTCGCCTCGAGGAACTTCGTATTGTCGAAGCAGACGAGCCCGTCTCTGATCGCGTTCTGCAAGCCCTTATACGCAGAATCGTTGAACGACTTGTCGCCCAGCCCGCCGACGTCGAGGGCGAGACCGACCTTGATGCCCTGATTGCATTGGCCAGCGCTTTGACTCCCTCCCCCCGCCGCACTCGAGCTGTTCGAGCACGCCGCGGCGACCAGGGCCAGTACCACGATCGGGGGTGCCAGCGATCGGAGCACCTTTGACATCCGTTCTCCCTCCGTTTCCGGTTGGATCGGCCGCGCCGACGTGGCCCGGCCGCCCCGGATTCTCAGGCCGAACCGGCGCCGGCGTCAATCGAGAACCGAGATCGTCCCGTCGGCAGCCCGATACCCATGGGAGACTTACGCAGCGCCCGGGCTGTGCAGATGGACGACGACCCTACGATCGTTGCTGACCTGCGACATCGCGTCGCCGCGTCTCCCTTCCACGCTGGGTTCGGGATCGCCGTCGAGCACGCGGTGGCCGGCGAGGTCCGGTTGGGATGGGAAGCTCGACCGGATCACCGCAACCTGCAAGGGTTGGTGCACGGCGGGATCCTCGCGACCCTCGCGGACATCGCGATGGGGCTTGCCGTACGCACCGTGGTCGGGCCGACGCGCCGACACGTCACGATCGACCTGCACGTGCACTACCTCCGCCCCGCGCGGCCGGGACGACTCGAGGCCCTTGGGAGCGTCGTCCGCGTGGGAACCCACGTGGGCTTCGCCGAAGGGAGCGTGATGGACGTCGCTGGCCGTCTCCTGATCCGCGCGAGCGGGACGTACAGCGTCACTGAGGATCACGCGATCGCCGAGGACACCCCCGGCTAGTACTCAACGTCGAGCGCGGCCATCGCGTCGGCGAGCTTGCCGAGCGCGCCGGCGAGACCCATCAGGAGGCCCATGTTCCCGTCGACCTTGATCTTGCCCATCATGAAGCCCGTCACGGGCGACAGTTCACGCCTGGCGAGCGCGACGGCCGTCTCGTAGCTCTGGGTGATCGTCGCATCCGGGGCATCCAGGTCGCCCATCCCCATCGCGATCATGCCGTCCTCGATCGTGGTCCAGTACCGGGTCTGGCCGTCGGCAGCGGTGATCACCTGCTGGATCCTCGCCCGCTGGGTGCCGGCGGCTTGCGCGAAGGCGTCGCCACCGTTCACCGAGCTGGTCAGGGCGTCGGCCCACTCCGGTGACAGGAATCTGAGACTCACTCGGTTCCCTCCATCTCCTCGGTCATCCGCTCGATGTTGGTTGCTGGACGCACCTTACCGGCTGGCCCGGCTCCGGCTGTCAGTCCGGGAAGAGCTCGGGAGCG
The DNA here is from genome assembly GCA_036257875.1 of Actinomycetota bacterium. Classification (GTDB taxonomy): domain Bacteria; phylum Actinomycetota; class UBA4738; order UBA4738; family HRBIN12; genus AC-51. The sequence goes on from DATAEV010000305.1 coordinate 6,500, forward strand.
GTCACGTGGGTGTCATCGGCCAGGAACCAGAGGGCTCGCTCATGATCCCTGACCTTGACTGTGTTGATGCTCGTGTTCGGTGGAAGGAAGAACATGTCCTGTTCGTGCAGCTCGAGGAACGACGCCAGATAGGCGTTGATCACACCGCCGTGGCACACCACCCACAGGTCACCCTCGGGATGGGCGGCGAGCGCCCCCTCGATCGTTCCGACCACGCGTCGCTGGAAGGCGTCGAACGGCTCGCCGCCCGGAGCCAGATGGAACACAGGGTCCTGCAACAAGATGCGGCGTGGGATCTCCGGATGCTCGACGAGCAACTCTTCGAACTCCTTGAACTCCCACGCGCCACCGAACCACTCGACCAGGTCCTCCGCATACGTGACCTGCGCTCCGGTCGCCTCGACGAACGGCTCGATCGTCTGGCGCGCGCGAGCCAGGGTGGAGCAGTAGATCGCCGCCGGTTCAGGCATCTTGCGCAAGCGCGTGGCGAGCATCGAGGCTTGCTCGCGTCCGGTGGCGTCGAGCGGGGGATCCGCGACCGTCCCGCGGATCGTGATCGTCTCACCCGAGGAGCGGCGGTCCGCTTTGCCGTGGCGGATCAGGTAGAGGCGACGCTCGATCCCGCTCACGAGCCGGCCTTGGCGTTCGGGTGCCGCGCCCGCCAGTCCTGTGCGTAGGTCTCCACGTCTTCACGAAGCCAGATGCGGCCAGACGCGAGCCACGTGATGGGCTCGGGGAACTGCCCACGATCGATGTACGTGATCACGCGCCGCTTGTCCCAACCCATGATCTCGGCTGCCTCGGCGACCCCGGCCAGCGTCGGTACGACCTCGACGGTCAGCGTGGCGTCCTCGCCGACGGCCTTCCGAAGCTCCTCCAGGCAGGACCGCTTCGATGTCCCGGTCACCTCGACGTACACCGGAGCATCGAGGACCATCGCGAACCACCGTCCGCCCCAGTGCCACATCCTCGCCCGCACCGGATCGGCCACGGATCGATTGTATGACGGTGTCCTCGGAGGAGGATCGTGGGCTCCGATTCAGTCGTCGCCGCGGCGGAGGATCCCCTGGCGGCGGAGCTCCTGGCGCCAGCACTCGGTATGCCAGTGCCGACGGTCATCCGCCGCGCCGTCCGGGATCACCACGAGGTGCCAGGAACCCGGGCGCACGACGTGATCGCAGCCGGGGCAGCGGTATCCCTTGTCGCCGACCAGATGCCGAACCTCGTACCCCGGCACCTCGGCCCACGGTGGCGGCGCCGACCGCGGGCGGGTGTTCGGCGCCGGCAAGGATTCGAGCGAGGCGCGCCGGTTCTTCCGAGGCATCGAGATCAGACCCGTTCCCGGGCGAACGCGGCGACGTGGGGTGCGAGTGATGCGCCGACTGCGCGGGGGTCGTCCTTCCGCGAGCGCTCGAACGAGTGCCCGGCCCCCTCGAAGTCGACGAGCGTCGCCCGGTCGCCGAGCCGACGGACGACCTTCGCGAGCTCCTTCGGCTCGGCGAACGGATCCTTCGTCCCGTGCAGGAAGAGCATGGGCATCATGAGGTCGTACAGATGTGCGTCGCGGATCCGGTCGGTCCTGCCCGGAGCATGGAGCGGATAGCCGAGGAAGATCAGGGCGGCGGCCGGCATGCCCTCGGCGGCGGCCATCGAGGCGATCCGACCGCCGTAGCTCTTGCCGCCGCCGAGCACCTGCCGGCCGCCGCTGCGCTCGGCCGCCGCGTCGAACGCGGAGCGGAACGCCCCGATCGCATTCTTCGCCTGATCGGGCGTCCGCCGCCCCGCCTCCATGTAGGGGAAGTTGAACCGCAGTGCCGCGATCCCCTCGTCGGCAACGGCGTCACAGAACCCGACGATGAACGGGTGGTCCATCCCCGCACCGGCGCCATGACCGACGACCAGGGCGGGTCCGTCGGCGGGATGCCAGACCGCGCTCACCTCGCCCGTGGGCGTCGGGATCACGAAGGGACGCACGCTCAGCCCCCGCGTCCCTCCCACAGCTGCCGAGTGAGCTGTGCGTGTCCCATGTGCTCGCGCAGATGCTCGACGGCGTGCAGGAGCGCCCAAGCGCCCGACACGACCTCTGCCCGACCCGAGCTGGCGCGGGAGTGCGACTCGCGCATGACCCCGGGTTCGAAGGCGTCCTCGGTGAGCAGCGCTCGACAATCCTTCGCCAGCGCGTCCACGGTCTCCAGGAGCTCTCCGGGATCGGAGACCACCGTGCGGAACTCGGCGTCGCGATCCCGATCGGGGAGCGGCGCGCCCACGGCGACCGCCAACCACGACCGGGTGCTGTGCAACGCGTGAACGGCCAGCACGGCGATCGGGTTGGTGCCGTCCTCGGACGGACGCCAATTCAGCGCGTCCGCGGGGAGTCCCGAGATGGCCCCGCGCATCCCCTCGATGGACTCTTCGACGATCTGACGGGCCGCGGTGAGCGTGGGGTCGGGCATCCCGGCAGTGTACGGACGGACCGTCCTCCGTCCCTGCATGCCATCATGGTTGCGGGATGGACGGTCGCTTCTACCTCGGGACGTCGGGCTTCGCCTACGACGAATGGCGCCACGGCATCTTCTACCCTGAGGGCCTCAAGAAGGACGACATGCTCGACTACTACTCCTCGCAGCTGACCTCGGTCGAGGTCAATTACACGTTCCGCAGGCTCCCCTCGGAGAAGACGATCGAGCGGTGGCGCGAGCGAGCGCGCCCGGGCTTCGTGTTCACGCTGAAGGCCAACCAGCGGATCACGCACTGGAAGCGGCTCGAGGACGTGGAGGAGGACGTTCGAGGATTCGTGACGACGGGCAGGCTGCTCGCGGACCGCTTCGGATGCGTCCTGTTCCAATGCCCGCCGAGCCTGCACTACGACGCCGACCTGCTCGCGAGGTTCCTCGACACGCTTCCTGAGAACGGCCCGGCGTACGCGATGGAGTTCCGGCATCCGTCGTGGACGGCGGCTCGCGATGCGTTGCTCGAACGCAGCGTGGCCTGGTGCGTCGCCGAGACCGACGACAAGGACCCGAAGCCCGAGGACCTGTCCTGGGAGCCGGTCGGCTACCTGCGGCTGCGGAAGACCGAGTACGCGGACGAAGAGCTCGCGACGTGGGCGGAGCGGATCCGACCCGCCCTGGATGCCGGTGGCACCGTCTTCACCTATTTCAAGCACGAGGACGAGGGTGCGTCGCCGAAGATGGCGAAACGGTTGGAAGCGATGATGCATGTTCCGGCGGCGAGCCCAGCGGCGCCCGTGCGGGACGACGCCTGACGGTTCGAGCGGTCACTCCTCACGGAGGATCTCTGCCGGGTCGAGGCGGCGCAGGAGCTCCGCCGCGACCAGGCCCGACGCCACCGCCGCTGCGAGGACGACCAAGCCGATCGCAGCGAAGCGGCCGACCGGAAGCGTGATCTGCGGATCGAGCACGAAAAGACCCCGAAGGACGCCGATCGACAGGAACGCCGTCAGCGTACCGACGAGGAGTCCCGCCGCCAGCCCGCAGAGCGTCACGACGGCAGCCTCGACGATGACCAGCGTGCGGACCTCACGCGACGCCATGCCGAGCGCCCGCAGGGCGACGAACTCCCCGCGGCGATGCAGGAGGAGGCCGAACACGAAGATCACGATCGCGGTGACGCTCATCACGAGGGCGTAGAACGTGTCGACTCGAACGAGCCCGTTGACGTTGATGGCGGTCAGGCTCGACTGGTCCTTCGCGAGCGTCGTCTCCGTGGAATCGATGTGGATCGGAACCGCCTGGCCCGGACCGGACGAGAGCGACCCGATCGCGCTCGCCAAGCCTGCGGCGCTGTCGTCCTCGACCCGTGCGAGGAAGAAGTCCACCGGCCGGACCCCGGTCACCGCCCGGTATCGGTCCAGGTTCACGACCAGGTTGGCTCCTTCCGACATACCGGGGAACCGTTCGAAGAGCCCGGCAACACGGAACCGATCTTGGATCTCGCGCTTCGTGCCGAGGGCGAGGATCAGGCCGACCCGATCCCCGACGTCGACCGAGAGGTCGTCCGCGGTTCCCTCATCCACCAGGACCCCTCGCGGGTCCGCAGCCAACGCGGCGAGCATGTCCGCTCCGGTCCCCTCGACGAAGACCTGATCGGGCAACGGCGCGACCCCCGAGAAGGTCGAGGGGTCGATCGCCGCGAGGTTCTCGCGTTGCTGGTTGTGCCGCCCGATCATGACCGCGTTCTCGACGTCGAAGACGACGGGCGAAACGGCGACGACACCGGGGACGAGGAACGCGGACGCATCGTCGGCGCCCGGTCGACCGGTCGCGAGGACGCTCGGCGTGATCCGGATGTCGGAGCCCAGGGTGAACCGCGCGTCGGCGTCCTTCGCTGCACCGTACGTCGCCGCGAACAACGTCAATCCTGTTCCGAACGCAACGATGAGGCCAAGCCCCAGGATGCCGCCGGTGAGATCGGACGCGCGACGGCGGAGGTTCCGACCCGAGACACCGCGAACGACCCGTCCGAAATGATGCGCCGGCACGGGCACATGCGACGCGAGGACGACGAGGAACCGGACGGACAGGAGCAGCCCGCCCACCCACGCGAGGACAGGGATCGACAGTAGGTTCGTCGGCAAGGAGATCGCGGTCCCCGAGTACACCGACCCGGTCGGTGGGTCGAGCGCACCGCCCCGAACGGCGGCGATCTCCAGGACCGCCGCCGTGACCACGAGCGCGACCGCGAGACCGTACCTCCGCCACAGAGGCTGGGGCGCGTCGCGGAGTTCCCGTCGTTGTTCACTGACTTCCCGTCCGATCGAGCGTCGCGCGGGGGCGTACAGCGCGATGGCGGTGACGACGAGGCCGAAGGTGGCCGACAGGATCGCGGACCGGAAGAGTTCGGCGGTCGTCGCCGCGAACAGGGTCGTCGCGCCAAGGACGATCGCGGTCGAGAGCAGGCCGAGCAGGACACCGGCGGTCGACCCGACGCACGCGATCGCGAGTGATTTCGTGAGCGCGATCGTGCGCAGGTGACGGCGATCGGCGCCACGAACGCGAAGGATCGCATGCTCCCGGCGCTCGGTCGCCGCCAGGACGCTCGCAGCGAACGCGGCCAGGAACGCCGCGAGCAGAGCCCCCGGCAGCCCCAGGAACAGGAACATCCGTCTCCCCGTCGCGGCATCGACGCTCGCCACGGCCAGCGCGTTGGAGATGTTGTCGATCACGTACCCCTGACCGGGACCGATCCGCCCGATCGCCTCGGTCACCGCGCTCGTCTGTGCGAGCGCCGTCGCAGGGTCCGCCTCGAGTGGTCCTCGATCGAGGAGCACGTCGGCTTCCAGCACCGGGAAGCTCTTCGTGGAGGTGCCGACCGCGGCCCGCGCGCGGTCGAAGGCGGGGACGATGACGTGGCGGAACGTCGCGGGAGAGATCACGACCACATCGGGGACGTAGAGGAATTCCTCGAGCTTGCTCGCCTTGCGGCTCGAGAAGAGCGGCTGCGCCTGGGCCAGATCGACGGTGCCGGTCATCCGGAGTTGGATCGACGACGCGCGGCCGGGAACCGTCAGCTCGATCTCGGATCCAGGTTCCGCGCCGAGCGAGCGAGCCGCCTCAACGCTGAGCAAGGCTCCCGAGCTCGCGAGCTGACCCGAGACGATCCGGATCGACGGGTAGTGGTCGAGGTAGCGCTGATCGAACGCGAAGATCCGGATCGGGTCGCCCACGCGGGTGCCCTTCGCTGCGAGCGCGCCCGGTGGCAGGTCGACCATGCCGAGGGCGTCGGCAGCCGCGACGCCGGGGATCGCGGCGATCTGCGAGAGGAGCTCGTCCAACGGCAGTACCGGTGGCGCGTTCGCCGCGATCGGAACTTCCTGCTCGCGGCTGGATATGGTGGCCCGCATCGGCAGGCTGCCGACATCGGGCACGGCCTCGGTCGCCTCGATCGTGTACATGATCGAGACCGAGGCACCCGGGTCGAGGCGTCCGATGGTCATACCGAAGCCCGCGATGCCGTGCGAGAGCGGGCTGTCGCCGTCGATGTCCGGTTGGTGGGTCCCGTCCAGTGTCGTCGTCTCGGGGAGGTACCTGAGCTGTCGCGGCGGCTCGTCCCGGATCACGACGTCGTTCGCCGCGACCGCGCCGCCGTTCGTCGCCGTGATCTCGATCATCGCTCGATCGCCCCCGCCCAGGGCATCTGCACCGGAGATCCGTTCGCTGAGGCGAAGGTCGGTGGGCTCGGCCGTGACGATCCGCTGGATGTCGAGCGTGAGCGGAGCGACGGCTCGCGCCGTCATCGTGGCGCCCGAGCCATCCACGAAGAACAGGACGCCGGAGAACAGACCCACGCCGAGCATCACGCCGGTCATGGCCGCCAAGGTTCGGCGGGGATTGCGAAGCAGATCGCGCCAGGCGTACCCGATCACGACGCTGATCCGGAGGTCGGTGCGCTGTCCCCGATCGGCCGACCGTCGCGCAACGAGACGACCCGTTGCAGCCGATCAGCGACGGACGCCTCGTGCGTCACGAGCACCAACGTCGCACCCGAAGCCCGCTGCGCCGAGAGCAAGAGATCCACAACGGCCGTCGCGTTCGGGGGGTCGAGCGATCCGGTCGGCTCGTCGGCCACGATCAGCTTCGGATGGTGCGCGATGGCTCGCGCGACCGCCACCCGCTGGCGCTGCCCGCCCGACAGCTGATCCGGGAGCGCATCGACCTCGCCGGCTAAGCCCGAGGCGACCAACACCTCGACGCTCCGAGCGTAGGCGCCGACACGATCGTCAAGGGCGATCTGCGCGCTGACGTTCTCCGTAGCCGTCAGGTACGGGAGCAGGTTGTCCGATTGGAAGACGAGCCCGAGGTCGTGTCTCCTGGCGCGTGCACGCTCTTCCGCGTCCATCGACGAGATCACGCGGTCACCGATGGTGACGGTCCCGGTCGTCGGAACGTCCAAGCCGGCGATCAGCCCGAGGAGCGTCGACTTGCCGCATCCGCTCGGGCCGGTGACCGCGACGCTCTCGCCCGGAAGGATGGACAGGGTCACCCCGTCGAGAGCGGTCACGGTTCCGCCCGGCGCCTCGTACCGCCTGACAACGCCAACGAGCGCGACCGCGAGCCCGCCGCTCACCGCTCGTGCACCCGCCCGTCTTCGAGCACCAGACGTCGCTGCGCCCGGGACGCCAGGTCGGCGTCGTGCGTGACGAACAACACGATCAAGCCGTGCCGGCGCCCGGTCGCCACGATGGCCTCCATGACCTGCTCCGCGGTCTCAGAGTCCAGCTGCCCTGTTACCTCGTCGGCCAGCAGGAGGTCGGGTTCGTTGGCGAGCGCCACGGCGATCGCGACCCGTTGCGCTTGGCCGCCGCTCATCCGACGGGGTAGGTGATCGGCCCGATCAGCGACGCCGAGCTCCGCCAGGAGGCCTCGCGTCCGCTCGTGTTCGCCGCCGCCGAACCGCGTCGCGAGCTCGAGATTCTCCGACGCGGTCAAGAAGGGGATGAGGTTGCCGCTCTGGAGGACGATCCCGATCCGGTCGGCTCGGAGACGAGCTCTCCCTGCGTCGTCCATCGCGTTGAGCTCGCGGCCGTCGAAGAGGATCCGACCTTCATCGGGGGCCGAGAGTCCCGCGAGCACGGCGATGAGCGTCGACTTGCCGCTGCCCGACGCTCCGGTGAGGCTCGTCACCTCGCCGCGATCGAGATCGATGCTCACGTCGCGGAGCACCTCGCGATCGCCATAGCGCTTCGCGATGCCGTCGAGCCGGACGAACGGCGCGGCCGGCCGCACGTGCTTCCGCTCCTGGCCCGTCAGCGTACGCGCACCGCGGGGTTCGACGCGGCGAAGACGCTCGGAACCGTCTGCACCGCGTGCTCGTCGAGCTTGAGCGCCTCGGCGCTGAGCTCCGCAAGCGCCGAGGGGCTGAGCTCCTTCACGTTGATGAGCTGCTCGATCTCTTGCGCCGCGCCGGACAGCGGTTCGGTCAGGATCTGACCGACGCCCGGGGCCCAGTACTTGTTCTCAGAGCCGGCTTCCTGCAGGACGACGACATCGTTGAAGCAATCGAACGGAACGCACTTCCTCTGGCCGACCTGAACCACCAGTGCCACGGACTGTTCGACACCAGGCACTTGCACCTGGGAGAAGGGCTGGCTCCCGGGCTGGGGATCACCGGGGAACCAGAGGCCCGCGATCGCGCCGTTCACCCCGGCGAGCCAGGCATCTTGCGCGTTGAGGAACTGCCCGCCCTCGTACGCCTCGGTGTACGAACCGAGGTACCACACATGGCCGCCCACATCCTCGGCAAGGTAGTCGACCGCCTGCTCGCTGACCTGGCCCGCGTCGATGTCTTGGTCGAGCACCAGCAAGGCTTGGACGCCGTTGATCTTCTTCGTAACGTCGGTGATGGTCGTCACGGTGAGATGCGGCACGGTGCGGCCACCGATGAAGACGGTCCCCTCCCGGATGATCTGCACACCCGGCGTCATGGGCACCCACGGGTTCACGTCGGATCCCCCGGTTTCGAAGTGCTTCGGGTCGAACACCCGAGGGATCTTCTGCGGGGTCGGCGTCGCCGACGAGTGCAACGGTTCGCTCGACGGGGTGGGCTTCGTCGTGGAGACCTTCGTCGATGAGGAGCTGATCCCCGTGGCGGCGGTCGTGCCCGTACAGCTCGCAGCCAGAACGCACGCGGCGGCGCCGACCACGACGAACCAGGTCAGCGCCCGTCCTCCGAACATCGCGATGAATGGTAGTCGGGAGACCTGGTTGGGAGCTGAAGACGCCCAGCTCCTCGTGGTGACGCGCCGTTCCGAAACGTCAGACGGTTGCGTCGGGCGGCGCGACCTGGACGACCTCGTTCTGGTTGAACAGTGGAACCCAGAACGTCCCATCGACCGCGACGAGCAACTGGTTCGCGCTGATCGTGCCCTGGTCCGCGACCGGCCAGGGCCCCTGCACGGTGCCGCTCGCCGGATCGATCCGATGGAGCTGGGGCCCAGAGTCCGACGCGACCCACACGGCCCCGTCGAGCTCGACCAGCCCGTCGGGCGTCGTCCCGGCGTCGTCCAACGTCCCACCGACCGTGTCGGTCTGCGGATCGATCCATTGCACGGCCGGCGCGTCGGTGTTCGACACCCAGACGCATCCAGATGCCGCGAGCATGACCTGCGGACCCGACTCGACGTCGATCGTGGCGATCACCTTCCCGGCGTCCGGATCGATCCGCGATACGGATCCTTCGACGAAGTTGGAGACCCAGAGGCTCCCGAACGCGCCAAGCGCGAACCGAGGAGACAGCCCGACATCCACGGTCCCCGTCATCCGCTCGGTCGCCGGGTCGATCCGCCCGACCGTGTCATCGTCCTCGCAGACGACCCACACGGACCCCGGCGTCCCGGCGAGCCCCTCCGGCGCGTGACAGACGCGGATCGTGGCCACCACGCGGTTCGTGCCCGGGTCGATCCTGGAGACCGACGCGTCGTCGGAGTTCGAGACCCAGATCGATCCTGCCGCGGACGCCACCTCGAGCGGCACGCCTCCGACGGGGATCGTCGCGAGGACCGAGCCGTCCGCCGGATCGACGCGCGTGACGGATCCGCGATCGTGCACGCGGAACTCGGAGTTCACGACCCAGATGCTGCCGAACGCTGCCGTGATCCCGATCGGGCCGGCGCCGGTCCGAACGTGCTGGAGGACCGGAAGGGTCGAAGCCTCCGATGGAGCGGACGTCGGCGCGGACCCATCGGATGACGACGCCGCCCCTCCACACGCCACCGCGAGCGCCAGCATGACCGTCGCCGCCCGGATCCCCCCTCGTCGCGCCATCCTCGACCGCTGTACGCGAGGCGCGTGCCGGCCGGGTTGTCCCTACGGCTCCAGCCGTTCACGGAGCGCCGACTCGACCCCGGACAGCAAGCTATGCTCGGTGACCTTGCGGCCCAGCTCGTCACGCACGTAGAAGGCGTCGACGACGCGGCCATCGAAGGTCGCCACTTTCGCCAGATGGACCCCCAGATGAAGATCCGCGAACGTCCTCGTGATGTCGTGCAGGAGACCGATGCGATCGGACGCGCCGACCTCGATCACGGTCGAGAACTCCGAGACGTCGTTGAGGACACGGATCGTCACCGGGCTGGGCGTCCGGGGCCGCGGATAATGCCGGCCCTTCTCGCGGACTCGGTGCTCGAGCGAGATCGACCCCTCGATCGTCCGTCGCAGCGTGTTCCGGAAAGCTCGCCACCGAGCCTCGGTGATCTCAGGCTCGAACGCGCCCTCCACCTCGAACACGTCGATCGCGGTGCGATCCTCGGTCGTGAACGCCTGGGCCGCGAGGATCGAGATCCCGCCGATCGCGAGCGCGCCGGCGATCCACGAGAGCAGCCCCGGCCGGTCCGACGCGACCACCACGACCTCGTAGGTGCCCGCTCGGGACCCTTCCGAGGACATCGTCCGGACCTCGTTGCGACCCAGCGAAGGCATCACGATCCGGAAATGCTCGGCGGCACGCGCCGGGTCCACGGCGAGGAGATAGCTCCTCGGCACCCGCAGGATGAACCGGTCGATCTGCTCTTCGGGCTCGCCATCCAGGAGCTGCCGCAGCCGTTCGGTCCGCTCCGCGAGACGGGCGGCGAGCTCCTCCCCCATCTCGCCCCGGTCGAAGACCCGCTGGACCTTGGCCACCAACTCACGCACGAGCGTCTCGCGCCACGGTGTCCACGCTGCGGGTCCCGTCGCGAACGCATCCGCCTTCGCCAGGAGGTAGAGGGCGCCGAGTCGCTCCGGTGTTCCGACGCGTGCCGCGATGTCGAGGAGGAGGTCCTCATCCGAGAGGTCGCGACGGGTCGCGGTGTCGGGCAGGAGCAGATGCTCCTCGACGAGGAAGACCGCGAGGTCGCGCACGGGTCCGGCCACGCCCATCGCCTCGAGCGTGTCTCGAGCGATCGCGACTCCGATCGGCACGTGTCCGCCGGCGCCGATCTTCCCGACATCGTGCAGCAACGCTCCCAGCAGCATGGCGTCGGGCCGCTCGACCTGCGCGACCGCGGCGAGCTCGATCGGATCACCGGCGTCCCCCGACGCGGTGAGCAACTCGGCCATCCGTGCAGCCGCGGCCACGAGATGCGCATCGACGGTCGACCGATGGTACGGATCACGCTGCGGACGGCATCGCACGCCCGCCCACGCCGGCATGAATCGCGCGAGCAGGCCCACGCGATCGAGCACGTCGAACATCCCGGCCCCTGATCTGCCGGCACGGAGCAACCGCAGGAACGCGGCGCGGGTGCGCGCATCCCAGTCCACGCGATCGGGGATCCGGACGTCCTCGATCGCGTCGAGCAGACCCACGGAAAGGACCTCGCCACCTTCGGCAGCGTCGGCCAGCGCTTCGAGGATCGCGCCCGGGTCCGCGATGACGACGGGATCGCGGGTGGTCCCCGCCGTCGCGCGGGCTAGCGCCAACCCGGCGACGTGCTCCACGTTCCGCGCGTGTTCGAAGAGCGAGCGCATGAGCCCGTCCGTCGCGAGCAGGCCGGGCTCATCGATGAATCCCATCTCGCGAGCGACGTCCGGCTGGAGCTCCGTGACCAGCCGGTCGGCGCGGCGACCGGTCAACAGCTGGACCGCGCTGCGGGCGCGGACGAGGAAGGCCGCGCCGGCGTCGACCGCCGCGCGCTCGCGCGCGCGGACGACGCCGGCGCTCTCGAGGTCGGTCCCGAGCGCGGTCGCGAGCCAACCGAGCGAGGCCACGTCGCGAAGCCCGCCGCTCCCTTCTTTGAGATCGGGTTCCAGCAGGTGGGCGGACGAGCCGAAACGCCCCCGTCGCGCGTCGGCTGCATCGCGCAGCCGGCGCGCGAACCCGACGGGGTCCTCGCGTGCTCGCGCCCGAACGGGCGCGAGCGCGCGCTCCGCCAGCGTCTCGTCGCCGGCGACGAGACGCCCGTCCAGCATCGCCGTCCACGCGTCGAACCGCTCGGTCGCGGCGAGACACTCCGCCGGCGTGCGGACAGCGTGCCCGACGGCGAGCCCGGCGTCCCACAACGGGTACAGCAGCGCGTCGACGGTCGCGCCGATCGCTGCGTCGTCATCGTGGACGACGAGCAGGTCGATGTCCGACGCCGGGAGCTGGACCATCCGTCCGTACCCGCCGATCGCCAGGATCGCCACGCCGGCGGGCGCGCCCGCGCGTTCGAACAGGTCCACGAGGCACGCATCCACCAGGCCCGCGCGCCGCCGCGCCGCCCCGGGGCCGTGGTGTCCGATCGTGTACGCGCGTTCGAGCGCGCGGAGCTGCTCGCGCAGGTCGGCGGCGGGATCGCTCACGCTCACCCCGACAACGCGTCGGGGCCCATCTCGCCGGTCCGGATCCGCATCACGCGTTCGACCTCGCCCACCCAGAGCTTCCCGTCGCCGATCTTCCCCGTCCGGGCCGCCTTCACGATCGCGTCGACCACGCCATCGACGTCGCCGTCGTCGACGACGATCTCGACCTTGACCTTCGGGACGAAGTCCACCTGATATTCGGCTCCGCGGTAGACCTCCGTGTGTCCCCGCTGACGGCCGAACCCCTCGACGTCCGTGGTGGTCAGCCCGCTCACACCGATCTCGCGGAGCGCGTCCTTCACGTCGTCGATGCGGTGCGGCTTGACGATGGCGGTGACCAGCTTCACGCGCCGGAGCTTACCGCCACGTCCGGGCAGGAGTGCCCGGAGGCCACCGGGTCGGAGCGTTCGTGGCGCGCCCTGCCCTCACGATGCGAGCTCGAGCTGGTAGGTGTCGTCGACGACGATCGAACGCATCCCGACGCGCTCGTAGAGGTCGACCGCCCCGGTCTCGTTCTCGGCATCCACCCACAACGTCACCTCGCGGTGCCCGGCGCTCGCCATCTCGGCGAAGGCTCGATGGAGGAGCGCCGAGGCGATCCCGCGGCCACGCCAGGGCTTCCGCGTCCCGAGCGCCGCGACCTGCGCCACCTCGCCGCCGGTCACCTGACGCAGGAACGCGACGATCTGATCTCCGTCGAGCGCGAGCAGCCATCGTGAGCGGTCATCGTCGTCGGCATCGAACCGGCGCTCTCGCCACACGTCGAAGGTCTCCGGTGCGAAGCCGAAGTGGTCTGCGAAGGCTTCCTGGTCCGCCCGGTAGAGCCCCCGCTCATCGGGGTGCTCTGCCAAGGTCGTGAACCGGATGCCGTCGGGCGACCCCCCGATCGGCCCTCCCGGAGCGATCTCGCGCTGCATCGTCCACGACGACCGCACCCGCCGGAAGCCCCGCTCGACCACGACCGCTCGATGCGCGTCGTCGTTGCGGTAGACCAAGTGGTACAGCGAGCGGGCTCCGCGCTCGCGCGCGCGCGCGACGACCCAGTCGACGAGGAACGGGAGTCCCCCGCCCTCACGACCCGCCGACGGAAAGGCCACCCATGAGTTGAACGGCTCGACTCCGGCGTCGTCCTCGCGGAAGACGCCCGTGAACGCGAGGGGAACGCCACCGCGCTCGAGGATCCGCCCGTCATCCTGGATGTGGAAACCGGGATCGCGCCAGACGAAGCGAACGATCTCGTTCCAGTCGGCGGTCACGCGGCCGTGATCGGCCAGCTCGTGCGCACGCAG
>DATAEV010000201.1:0-3566 GCA_036257875.1 Actinomycetota bacterium
GCCGAGGGCCGGGTGGTTCCGGAGGCCGAACGCGGCCACGACGGCTGGGTGGCGTCCGAGACCGCGCGCGTCGTCGCCCGGCGCGAGGGGCTGACCATCGCGCAGACCCGGCACGGGTTCGTGTGCGCGAACGCCGGCGTGGACGCCTCCAACGTCGACGGCGGCGGGCTCACCCTGCTGCCCGTCGACCCAGACGGCTCGGCGGAACGGATCCGCGCGGCCCTGGCGGGATCGCTCGGCATCGACGACCTCGGGATCGTGATCACGGACACCTTCGGGCGGGCATGGCGCGAGGGCGTGATCAACGTCGCGATCGGGGTCGCGGGGATCCCCGCGCTGATCGACCTGCGCGGTGGCTCCGACCACACCGGACGCGAGCTCGAGGCGACGATCGTCGCGCTCGCGGACGAGATCGCGGCCGCGAGCGGTCTGGTGATGGGCAAGGCGGCACGCGTGCCCGCCGCGCTGGTCCGCGGGGTCGCGACCGGAGGGGCATCGGCGGGGCGCGGATCCGACCTCGTCCGGGGTCCGCACGACGACCTGTTCCGGGAGTCGCCGCTCCAGGCGCTGCACGCGCGTCGGACGATCAGATCCTTCGCACCCGGCCCGGTTCCCCACGAGGCGCTCGAAGAGGCCATCCGCGCCGCCTGCACGGCGCCGGCGCCGCACCACACGCGTCCGTGGCGCTTCTCGGTGCTGACCGGCGCCCCGGCGCGCCGCGGGCTCCTTGCCGCGATCGCCGACGCGTGGCGGGCCGATCTCCGCGGCGACGGGACCGCCGAGGATGTGATCGCACGGCGGATCGCGAACAGCGACGCGGTCCTCGGACAGGCGCCCGTCCTGATCGTCCCGTGGGTGTCCTTCGACGGATCCCACCCGTACGCCGACGCCGAGCGGTCGCACGCGGAGCAGGAGATGTTCCTGCTCTCCGGCGGCGCGGCCATCCAGAACCTGCTCCTCGCGCTGCACGCGCAAGGCCTCGCCTCGTGTTGGATCAGCTCGACCCTGTTCTGTCAGGAGGAGACACGCACCGTGCTCGACATGGACGACGGGTGGTTCGCCCTCGGCACCGTCGCGTGCGGGCGGATGCCGGAGGGCGGGGCCGGACGGCCCCGCCCTCCGATCGATCTGGCCGCGTTCGCTCGCTTCGACTAGCCGACGACGCCGTGGATGAAGTACCAGGCGAAGATCGCCGATACGAGGTACATCAGCGGGTGCACGTCCCGCGCCCTACCCCGAAGGACCGCGATCACGGTGTAGGACAGGAACCCCGCGCCCACCCCGTTCGTGATCGAGTACGTGAACGGCATCAGGGCGACCGTGAGCAAGACCGGGATCCCGATCCCCGGATCGGCCCAGTCGATCTCCTTCACCAGCGTCATCATGTAGTAGCCGACGATCACCAGGATCGGCGCCGTCGCGACCGCCGGAACGATGCCCGCGATCGGCGAGAAGAACATGCACAGCAGGAACAGGGCGCCCACGACGACCGCGGTCAGCCCCGTTCGTCCTCCCTGGGAGACGCCGGAGGCGCTTTCGATGTAGGTGGTGTTCGACGACGCGGACGCGGCGCCCCCGGCCACGGCGGCCAGCGAGTCGACCAGCAGGACCCGCTTGATCCCGGGGAGCCGCCCATCGGCGTCGAGCATCTTCGCCTCGCCGCCGATCCCGATCACCGTGCCGATCGTGTCGAAGAAGTCCGACAGCATCACCGAGATCACGATGGCCGCCGCGGTCCAGAAGCCCAGCGAGCTGAAGAATCCGAAACTGAAGTTCCCCACCAGCGAGAAGTTCGGCGTCGCCGTGAGGTGCGCGAAGCCGGGCCATGCCGCGGATCCGTCGGTGAACACGCCCAGGTGCTTCACCTCGTTCACGATCGTCGCGGCGACCGTCGTCGCCACGATCCCGATCAGCAGCGCGCCCTTGACGCGCCGGGCAACGAGCGCGCTCGTCAGGAGCAGGCCGAAGACGAAGAGCGCGAGCGACCAGGAGCGGAAGTTCGCGACGATGGTGACGGGCGGAACCGGTCCCGGCTTCGCCTGCACCACGACCCCGGCGTTGACGAGACCGATGAACGCGATGAACAGCCCGATCCCGATCCCGATCGCTCGCTTCAGGTCCATCGGGATCGCGTTGAGGATCAGTTCCCGCAGACCCGTCAACACGAAGATCGTGATCAAGATCCCCTCGGCGACGATCACGCCCATCGCCTGCGGCCACGTGAGCCCGAGGGTCCCGACCAAGGAGAACGCGACGAACGCGTTGAGGCCGAGGCCCGCGGCGAGCGCGAAGGGGTATCGCCCGTAGATCCCCATCGCGAGCGTCATCACGCCCGCGACGAGTGCGGTGACCGTGAGGACCTCCGGGAACGTGAGACTCACGCCCTGGCTGTCCTTGACGGCCCCGAGGATCGCCGGGTTGACGAACAGGATGTACGCCATCGTGAGCCACGTCGTCACGCCGGCGGCGATCTCGGTCCGAACCGTCGATCCCCGCTCCGTGATCCCGAAGTAGCCGTCGAGGCCACTCTTGCCCTGCGCCTCGGGTACCCGCACCATGCGGCTCTGCTCCGTCTCCGCCATGGACCACCCCTCATGCTCCGGTCGGCCACGGGCGCCGACGATGGCCGGGGAAGGCGCTGCGAGCATAGGAACCTGGCGAGGCGCGCGCAACAACGACGAGCCTCGCGCCGTGCCGTGGGCACGGCGTCCGTTACCCTTTGAACCACCGCCGGGGGATGCCGGAACCGCGCCGGAGTGAACGCCCGATCGAGAGGATCCGAGTGTCGCAAGATCAGGACCGCCGACAGACGAAGGCGGAACGCAAGGAGCAGGCGCGTCGGGAGCGCATCGAGCTCGAGCGCAGGATCGCGACCAGGAAGCGCGGCCGGCGCCGGGCGCTCATCGTCGGCGTCGTGGTGACCGCCATCGTCGGGGGCGTCATCGTGGCCTTCTCCCAGGGCAACGGCACGAAAGCCGCGGACGGCAGCGCCAGCCCGTCGGTGACGGTGCAGCTCCCCGATCCGGCGAAGCTCCCCGGGATACTCCGGACCGCGCCGCCGTGGCCGGACAACACCGCCGAGGCGAACGCGCGGATGGCGAAGATGAGCGAGCTGAGCCCCTTGCCCCAGCTCGGCGCCGTGCTGCACCACCACGCGAACCTCTTGATCTACGTGGACGGGCAACAGTTCCCGGTCGCGGCCGGCATCGGATACAACCCTGATGCCAACGTCTTCTCACCGCTGCACACCCACGACACGAGCGGCGTCGTCCACATCGAGTCCGCCGACCCGACCTTCCAGCCGGTGCTGGGGCAGTTCTTCGACGTGTGGGGCGTCTACCTCACGAAGGACTGCCTCGGCGACAAGTGCGCCGCCGGTCACTCGACCCTGCGCGCGTACGTCAACGGCAAGGAGTGGACGGGCGATCCCACGCAGATCCCGCTGAACGACCAGCTGGTGATCGTCCTCGCGTTCGGTTCGCCGGACCAGGTCCCGAACCCCGTTCCGGCCAGTTTCGTACCCCCCGCGTGATGGCGACGAAGAAGAAGCGGTCGCGGGCGCCCCC
>DATAEV010000207.1:0-4829 GCA_036257875.1 Actinomycetota bacterium
GCGTCCACCTTCTGGGTGAGGCGCTCATCGATGTAGATCCCGTCGGTCGAGGTCAGGCCGACCTTGTGCCCCTTTCCCTTCATGATGTGGGAGATCATCCGAACGGTCGTCGTCTTGCCGTTCGAGCCGGTGACAGCCACGATCGGGATCCTCGATGGGCGTCCGGGTGGGAACAGCAGGTCCACGACCGGTCGCGCTGCGTACTGCGGCTCGCCCTCGGTGGGGTTCGTGTGCATCCGGAACCCGGGAGCGGCGTTCACCTCGATGATCGCGCCTCCCGTCTCACGCACCGGCTTGGTGATGTCGGGAGCGAGGAAGTCGATCCCCGCCACGTCGAGCCCGACGACGCGAGCCGCCTCTTCGGCGATGTCGACGTTGTCCTCGTGCGCCTCCCATGTTCGGTCGATGGCGCTGCCGCCGGTCGACATGTTGCCGGTCGCAGCGAGCTTCACGACCGCCTCTGCCTCGGGGACATCGTCGAGCGACAGTTCCTGCTCGCGGAGGAGACGCTCGGCCTCCTCGTCGACCCTGATCCTCGTGAGGATCTTCTCGTGTCCCAGCCCGCGGCGAGGGTCGGCGTTCGTGATCTGCACGAGCTCCCGGACGGTGTGTTCACCATCGCCCACGACGTGTGCGGGGACCCGCTCGGCGACGGCGACCATCCTCCCTCCGACCACCAGCAGGCGGTAGTCGCTGCCCTCCACCATCTTCTCGACGACGACCTCCCCACCCCGCGACTGCTTCAACGCGCGATCGAACGCCGCGCGGGCGTCGTCATCCGAGCGGATGTCGAGGCCGACCCCCCGCCCGTGATTCCCGTCCAGCGGCTTCGCGACGACCGGGTAGCCGATGCGCTTGGCTGCCGAGACGGCCTCGTCGGCCGAACGCACGACCTCGCTCCGTGGCACCGGGAGGCCAGCAGAGGCGAGGAGTTGGTTCGTGAGCCGTTTGTCCTGCGCGATGTCGACGGCGAGCGCCGAGGTCATGGACGTCATCGTGGCGCGGATCCGTTGCTGGTACTTGCCCTGACCGAGCTGCACGAGGGACTGCTCGTTCAACCGGATGAACGGGATGTCGCGACTCGCCGCCTCGTCGAGGATCGCTTGGGTCGAGGGGCCGAACGCTCGCTCCTCGGCGAGCCGGATCAACGCTTCGAGTTCTCCGAACAGGTCGAACTCCGAGTCCGGCGAGACCAGGTGATTGACGAGCCGGACGGCGATGCGCCCGGCGGCCAGCCCGACCTGCTCCTCCCAGTACCCGTAGATCACGTGGTAGCGCCCGGGCGCGCCCGATCCTCGCGTCTTTCCCCGGTAGACCTGCGCGCCGGACTCTCGCTGCAGCTCGATCGCGATGTGCTCGGCGACGTGCCCGGCCCACGTGCCCTCGATCAACCGTTCGCGGAACCCTCCGGCGTGCCCACGCGAGCAGGAATGCTCGCCCACGCCCGGGAGGATCGCGAGCAATTCGTCGGTGAAACCCTCGATCGTGTTCGACGGCCAGTACTCGAGGGAACCCAGATCGACGAGCAGCTTGATCGCCGGCTCGTAGGAGTAGTAGTTGGGCCCTCGGTAGACCTGCGCGTGGACGATCGAGAGATCCGGGCTGAGCGGTGGTGCCTCGGCATCCACGAGCTCTCGCGAGCGCTCGGCCTCTTCGGAGGCGCTCACTCCGAGGCCTCTCGCTCGATCCTGACACCACCCTCGTTGGAAACCAGTTCGCGGGCCCGCAGGTCGAAGACGTAGCCGGAGGGGATCGAGTGCAGGATGGCGCCGGAGATCATCATCGGCCGGCGCCTCCGCAAGCGATACGCGTCGGTCTGCATGTTCGACCCATCGACGACGGTGACGGCTCCCCGGCCGATCACCTCCATCCGCCCGTCGACGGTGACGATCGCGGCCGTGTCCTCGTCCAGACCGAGCCCGACGAGCGAAGGCGACTGCGCGATCGCCGAGAGCAGCCGGCCCAGTCGCATCCGCTCCTCGAAGTGCTGGTCGACCACTGTGTTGGGGACCAGCCCCAGTCCGGCGGCGAGCTGCACGATGCCGTGGCGTGGCGTCGGGCCCGACTCACCGAACGCGAGCATGTGACCGGCCAGCGCGCTCGCACCTGCGGATGTGCCAGCGATCACCGCGCCGCGGTCGTGGGCGAGATGGAGCCCCGAATCGAGCCTGGTGCCGGCGACGATCGAGGTCAGCCGGAGCTGATTGCCCCCGGTCAGGAACACGCCCGTCGCCTCGACGAGCGTCGTGGCCACCTGCGGGTCTTCGGCCTCCCGGCGGGTCTGCGGGCGCAACCCGGTCACCTGAGCCACGCCGAGCTCGGTGAAGATGGCCTTGTACGTCTCCGTGGTGATCTCGCCGAGCATCGACGCCGTGCTCACCACGACGATGCGAGCTTCGGCCCCGCCGGCGAGCTTGACGAACCTGGACAGGATCCGCCTGGTCTTGAGCTTGTCCTCGGCGCCGCCGATCAGCATCACCGCGCCGCCACCCGCGTGCGGGCGCACGGAACGCGGACGACGGTTCGAACTCGGCATCCTCCGAGTGTAGCCTCCGCTTCCGAACGGGCTGGGACCAGACCTATCCGAGGACTGAACCCGGCCGCGGGCTCGTCCGTGGACCTCGGCTCCGACTATCGTTGCAAGCGGAAGAGGGGAGGAGCCATGTTCGAGGCTCTCGGGCTGCTCGCTGCGAAGAACGGCAACGTTCACACCATCTTGTGGGTCATCGCTGTGGTGCTGGTGATCGCCGGCATCATCGCGATCCTCAGGAGATCGATCATCTTCGGCATCGTCCTTATCATCGCTGGGTTCCTGATAGGCCCGGGTGGCGTGAGCATCTTCAAGTGAGCTCCGGGCTCTCCTCGTCACGCACGACGACCTTCGCCCCCAGGCGAAAGACTCCTCCCGAAAGCTGATCGGGCGGCCGTGATCCGAGCCGGTTTGACTGCCGATTCCTGGGTTGCCAGGATGTTGCTTCGAACCGAACCGAGCGAACTGCGGGGGGAGGTCGATCGGTACTTTGCAGGGGGTCGGGGCGCTTCCTCCGAAGCCCCAAGACAGCGACCGGGCGGGGTCGGAAACGCGAAGCTGGCTGGTTGCGTCGGATGCCCTAGCGCTTTTGGCACCTGATCGGTGCAATCTTGAGAGGAGCTCCGTATGCGCTTGATCCGCTCGACGGAACCACTCGGAACGGCCTGGGGGCGCGTGTCGATCTTGGGTGTGTTCCTGCTTGCCTCGTACCTGCCGTTCGCACTGGCGGCCCCGGCTGGCGCTACATCGTTCACTGGCGGTTTCTCCCCGACGATCGTATCCGGGAAGGCCGACCTGAACGGCGATGGAGTGGTCACCGGCCGCGATGACGCGAATGGCTTCTACGGCGATACGCATATCATCGATGGCCAGCTCGACTGCGACGCGTGGGGTCCCATAGCGAACTCCGGCACCGGTGGCGACGGAGTGATCAGTGGCGCAGACGACTGCTCGCTCGTCGGGTACGACGGCACGCCGGACGGAGTCACGATCGACGTCGTGAACGGCGCGTTCCAGGTGGCCGACGGGCCGCTGCCCACCGTGTTCAACGCCGGCGATCCGTCGAACCCCGACGTCGGAGCGTCGGACTTCGCCTGGTCCACGCGCGACGGCCGGGTGGATTCGAACGGCAACGAAGCGATCGACGGAGATGACTGTCACTTCGGGCTCATCGGAACGACCGCCGACGCCGGGCTCGGAGACGCGACGGACGGGGCCGACATCCTCGGGAACCCGGGCGCGAACGAATGCGGGTTCGCGATAGCTCCGAACACGGCCGACAACGGCCTCGTGGACCTGAACGACGACTCGGACATCACGTCCGCGGACTCGTGTGCCGACGGTTGCTTCTTCGGCCACGACGTGACGCTCGGCAAGGTTCAGGCTCTGTTCACACCGCCATCGGAGTGTCCCGGCTATCAAGGGGATCCGAGGAACGACGTGATCGGTACCCCCGCAGGGGAAACCCTCTCCGGGACGCCGGGCGCGGACATCATGTGCGCCTTCGGTGGTAGCGACACCCTCTTCGGGAGAGGTGGCAACGACCTCCTGCTCGCCGGTCGAGGTGCGGACGTCCTGCGCGGCGGCCTTGGGGCAGACGACCTTCGAGGCGCCCTGGGGCGGGACGGTCTGTTCGGCGGCCGTGGCAGGGACCGCCTGAACGGCGGGGCCGGTATCGACAGCTGCGTCGGGGGCCCTGGTTCGGACACCTTCGCGAAGTGCGAGAGCCACCAACAGTAGCGGCGGAACCGTTCGGAGAAGGAGGAACCGGCTCCTGCGGGAGCCGGTTCCTCTTCATCGGTGGACGAGGGATAGCACTGTCACGTGATCGCCCCGATGGCCTCATCCTGAACGACGACCTTGGCGCCGACGCGCACGACCTGCTCCCACGGGATGACGGGATGGCCATACACCTTCTCCCGTCCAGGTCCGCCGCTCCCGTGGGTACCGATCCCATAACGCTCGAGGATGCCGAGCTTGCCGCAGACCAGGCCGGTCACCCGCAGATGTCCTTGCACGAGCTCGCCGCGGACGTCGTGGACATGGCCTAGCTGATCTCCGGACTCGTTAACGACCTCTCGGTTCAGGAGCTCGGCCAGTCGCATCAGGATCCCGGCACCTTTCCGACGATGCGCGCCCAACGGTCGTCGCCGCGATCCAATCGCAGCTCGGCCGCCGGGCGCTTCAAGATGACGACCGATGTGACCGACTGGACCTCGTGCCACGGCACATGAACGGCATCTCCGGAGATGCGGGCCGCCAGCCTTCCGAGGGGTCCGCGAGAGCGCCAGGCGTTGCC
>DATAEV010000223.1:0-13930 GCA_036257875.1 Actinomycetota bacterium
CAGCGTCGGGACACCGGCCGCGCCGCCGCCGCCGAGCTCGATCCGGAGACGGCCGACCTGCTCGAAGGTCATCGACCGCACGAGCCCGCTCCCGTCCGTCGTGCGCGCGACGTCGGCATCGTGCATGACCACCGCGACCCCGTCCGACGTCATCCGGACATCGAACTCCACGACCTCCGCCCCGAGCTCGATCGCGGACTCGAACGCTTCCACGGTGTTCTCCGCGACGTGTGCGGAGTCACCTCGGTGGGCGACCACGGCCGCTTGACTGAACGGCCATTCAGACACTATCGTCCGCTCCACCCGGGACGTTCGGCTGTACCTGTGGAGTAACACGAACGATGACTGAACGAAGATTCAGACACGATCCCGACGAGATGTGGTGGCTCTCGGACGCTGCGTGCATCGGGGAGGACCCCGAGCTCTTCTTCCCGATCGGGACGTCGCCGCCGGCCGCCGATCAGGCGTTCCGCGCCAAGGCCGTGTGCCGCTCCTGCCCCGTGCGCTCCCCGTGCCTCGAGTGGTCGCTCGTGACCTTCCAGGACGCCGGCGTCTGGGGCGGCCTCGACGAGGAGGAGCGACGAGAGATCCGACGCCTCCGCAGGCGCGCCGTCGCGACCGGCCGCGAGCTGGAGCCGGCGGTCTGAGGGCTCTCCGCTCACGCCTGACTGGATGGACACAGCGGTTCGATCGGGCACTCCGTGCACCGCGGCTTCTTGGCATGGCAGATCGCCCGCCCGTGGTCGATCAGCACGTACGTGAAGGAGAACCACTTCTCGCGGGGGATCAGTCGCATCAGATCCTGCTCGATCTTCACGGGATCCGACTCCTTGCTGAACCCGATCCGGTTGGCCAGCCGTTTGACGTGGGTGTCGACCGCGATGCCTTCGACGACCCCGAACGAATTGCCCAGGACGATGTTCGCCGTCTTCCGCGCCACGCCCCGAAGCGTCAGGAGATCCTCCATCGTCCGCGGCACCTCGCCGTCGTAAACCTCGACGATCCGCTGGCAGGCCGCCCGGATGGATGTCGCCTTCTGATTGAAGAAGCCGGTCGGTTTGATGTCGGCCTTCAGCTCGTCCTCCGGCACCGCGAGGTAATCCTCCGCCGTTCGGTATTTCTTGAACAGGGTCGCCGTGACCTCGTTCACCGTCACGTCGGTGGACTGCGCCGACAGGATCGTGGCCACGAGGCATTCGAGGGGGTTCGAGAAGTTGAGCGCCACCTTGGCATCGGGGTAGGCGGCTTCCAGACGACGGATGACCTCGGGCGCTCGCTCCTCGATCGGAGCCTCACAGGTGAGGGCGACCACCGCTCACTCCAACGAGAAGTCGAAGAGGTCGCCCGCGACGTGATCGCTCCACACACCGCCCCGGTAGAGGTGGATCCCCTGACGCCCGTGCACGCTCCATGATGCTCCGTCGCCGACCATCGCCGTGTCTTCGTCCAGCGCGACGAGCGTGCCGCTCGGAGGCGCCGCCGCCGTGATCGCCGCCCGGGCACCGGGTTGCCAATCGTCGACGATGTCCCAGTGCGGCGCGAACAGGGTGTTCCGAACGTAGCCCAACCCGGGCTTGAACACTTGATCGAGGTCCCGCGCGTCGCTGTCGTAGGTCATCTCGGTCAGGCACGCCACCCCCGCACTGCATCCCGCGTACGCGAGCCCGTCCTGGAGCCGCTCCTGCAGACGGGCCCAGAACGGCGTGTCGAGCAGGATCGTCGCGAGGTACCAGGGATTGCCGCCCGAGAAGAACACCAGCGATGCCTCGTCGAGCATCGTGACGACGTCCGGCCGCTGGGCGTCCTCACGCGTCCGAAGCGGCGACACCCGGGCGGAGATCCCGAGCCGCTCGTAATGCGCCAACCCCTTCGCCGCCCACGTGCCGAAAACGGCCTCCCCTTCAGGCGCCGACGCCGCGGGGGATATCAGGACGCTCCCCTCGCCGTTGGATCCGTCCAGCAGCGCGCGATCGATCTCGTCGTGCCAGGTCTCGAACTCGCCGGCTCCGAGCAGCGCGAACGCGGGCGCGCTCACGAACGGACCTCGGCGATCGCCTTCGCGAACGCCGGGACCGCACGCTCGCACATGTCGTCGTTCGCGGTGACCGAGAGCCTGAACCAGCCGGGCATCTCGAACACCGAGCCCGGGAGGACGTAGACGTCGTGACGGACGAGGACATCGAAGAACGCTTGATCGTCCGGGATCGGCGAACGGGCGACCACGTAGAACGTCCCCTCGGGTTCGACGACGTCGTAACCCTGGTCGCGGAGGCCGGGGACCAGGAGGTCGCGCCGTCGCTGGAGCCGGTCGATGTCGACCTGGATCCGGTCCAGGTCGCCGATCGCGTGTTGCAGCGGCGCCACCGGGAACGCCCACCCGCGCGCAACCTGCGCGAGGAGCAGCGGTCCGCGCAGGTCCTCGCGGCCGGGCATCGTCGGCGGCACCGCGACGTACCCGAACCGCAGCCCCGGCGCGAGATGCGTCTTGGCGTAGGTGTAGATATAGAACGACCACGGGTACGAGGCGACCGGCGTCGGATAGGCGCGACCGTCGAACACGATCCGGTTGTAGGCCTCGTCGGATAAGAGGTAGATCGGCCGACCGTTGCGCTCCCCGGCTTCGGTCAGGATGCGGGCGAGCGCGTCGAGCGTCTCGCGTGGGTAGATCCTCCCGGTCGGGTTGTTCGGCGAATTGACGATGATCGCCGCGGTCCGCGGTCCGATGGCGGCCGCGATCGCGTCCAGGTCGAGATCCCACGTCTCCTGGTCGGCGGGCACCCGGACCGGGGTTGCCCCCGACTCCAGGATCAGCGTCTCGTAGAAGAACCACGGCGGGGAGACGTACACGACCTCATCGCCGGGTCCCGTGACGGCGTGCAGACAGATGGACAGACCCGAGAAGTTGCCGTTCGTCAGGAACACATCCTGCGCGTCGAACGGGAGCGAGAACCGTTCGGTGAGGCTGGCGGCGACGACCCTCGTCGGCTGCTCCTCGTTCATCTTGTACGCGAAGTGGTCGGCAGCGGTGGGCGTCGAACCGCGGATCAGGGCATCCACGTACGCCTGCGGTGCCATGTCGTGCGGGTTGCCGAACATGAAGTTCGCGATCCCCGGCCCCGATGCGCTTCGGACGTCCGGACGGCTCGCCCACGTCACGAACGGCCCGATCACCTCGAACAAGACGCCCATCCGAGGCGAGACGTACGGCCGTTCGATCGTCATGCCTTCACACCCCCCAGTCGGAAGTTCTCCTCACCGAGCGGCTCCATCAGGTCGCGCCCGAACACTTCCATCAGACCCTCGACCTGGCTCTCGTGTGCGGCGATCGCCTGGAACTTGCGCTCGCGGAGGTCGTCGGGAAGCACGAGATGGAGCGCGAGCTCCTCGATCGGGGTCTCCGGGGGGCTCCCCGGAAGGAAGATGTTGAACCGCTCCAGCTTCGGGACCCATTCCGCGGTCCACTCCGGTGTCTGCGTCGCGTACAGCAGCCGGGCCCCCGGCTTGGCGATCGCCTCGAAGGCGTCCGTCGTCCACCGGCTGACGTCCTTGTGACCCTGATGACCTGTCATCCCGTCGGGGCCGAACGTCACGACGGTGTCGGGATCGACCTCTGCCATGATCGTCTTCACCTGCTCGGCCCCCGACTCGTCCAGATGAGCTTGCATGTCCACGTCGACCGGGCCCTCCAGGAACCGATGCTCGCCGACGCCGAGGATCTCGAGCGAACGGAGCAGTTCTGCGGTGCGCACCTGGCCCATCGTCGCCGGCGGCCACCGCTCCTCGTCCATCGAGCCGCCTTCGCCCCTGGTTGCCGTGACGTCCACGACACGGTCTCCCGCCGCCGCCGCGGCGGCCATCATCCCGGCGCTCGTGTAGATGTCGTCGTCCGGGTGCGCCCAGACGAGCAGCAACGTCCCCCATCCGTCCATGCTCAGCCCATCTGCCTCACGATGCGATCCGCGTTCGTGGTGGGGAGTCTGCCGCACCTCGACGAACGATGCACCGAGAGCACGCCCGTAGGTAGCAACGTGGCAGGGCCTATCGTGGATCGAGGCCGGGATCGGGGGTCGACAGGACGGTCCGGAGCCGGTCCTTGAGGGCCTCCGGGACCTCGTGCTCAGCGCACTTCGTCTGGATCAGGGCCTTGAGATGAACCCGGAACGTGGCCTTGTCCGTGCAGTCGTCGCACCCGGAAAGGTGACGCTCCACCCTCACTCGGATCACCTCGTCGACCTCATGGTCCAAGAACCGCTCGATCTCTTGGAGGGTCTCTTCGCACTCGGGCCCACACTTAGCCATCGACCAGTCCCCGTTCTTCCGCCGTTTGCCACAACACACGCTCCAGCGCTTTCCTTCCCCGATGCAGACGACTCATGACGGTCCCGATCGGGGTGTCCATGATCTCGGCGATCTCCTTGTAGGAGAATCCCTCCACGTCTGCGAGGAGAACGGGTATCCGGAAGTTCTCCGGCAAGGACTCCAGAGCCTTCTTCACCGCTTCGTCCGGGATCCGATCGAGCACCTCGTCCTCCGCGGACCCCTCGACGTTCTGACCGCCTAATCGGTCGAAGAGGTACCACTCGTCGGCGTCATCGGGCCCCTCGACCGTCTGGGGCTCGCGCTGCTTCTTGCGGTAGGTGTTGATGAAGCTGTTGGTCAAGATCCGATACAGCCACGCCTTGAGGTTGGTCCCCTCCTGGAATCCGGCGAAGCCTCGGTACGCCCGCAAGTAGGTCTCCTGCACCAGATCTTCCGCGTCGGCGGGGTTCCTGGTCATCCGGAGCGCCGCGCCATACAGGGCCGGCAACAGGGGCAGGACGTCACGCTCGAAGCGCTCACGGAGTGCTCGGTCGTCTTGTGCCGTCTGCGCCATGGGTCACCAGGGTAGCGCGCGCCGCTCAACGCGAGGCGGGGCTCCGGTGCAGCGGTTCCGGCGCCAACTCCGCCGCGCTGCCTGTCATTGGCGCAGGTCGATGCCATTATGGAGCGACCATGCCCGACAACGATACGAACAAGTCTCGCCGTCCTGGGGCCGATGGGCCGTCCGGTCCCGGCATCCCGAAGACGCGACTGACCCCCTGGATCCTGATCGCCCTGGTCGTCCTTGCCCTCGTTGCGTTCAACCAATGGTTCTCGACGGCATCCCGACAGAGCATCGATCTGTCGAGGTTCTATCAGCTCGTCGACGAGGGCAAGATCACCCCGGGAACGAAGATCACGATCTCGGCGACCCAGGTCACCGGCTCCTACACGGATGACACAGGAACCCATACGTTCGTCGCGACCCTCCCCGGGTCGAACTACGACCCCTCAACCACGCTTGAGCCCAAGCTGCAGGCGAAGGGGATCGACTACACGGGGACGCAGCCGAGCCCGTGGTTCTCGCTCCTCGCGAGCATCCTTCCGCTCGTGCTGCTGATGGGGATCGCCTACTACTTCTTGTTCCGTCGCGTCGGGGGTGGTGCGGCCAACCCGCTCAACATGGGCAAGAACAAGGTCAAGATCTACGACCGCAAAGAGATGAAGACGACGTTCTCCGACGTCGCCGGTGTCGACGAGGCGAAGGAGGAGCTCAAGGAGATCGTCGAGTTCCTGAAGAACCCCAAGAAGTATCAGCGCCTCGGCGGCCGGATCCCCAAGGGCGTGCTGTTGCTCGGTCCCCCTGGGTGCGGCAAGACGTTGCTCGCGCGGGCGGTCGCCGGTGAGGCGAACGTTCCGTTCTTCTTCATGAGCGGCTCCGAGTTCGTCGAGATGTTCGTCGGCCTCGGCGCGGCCAGGGTCCGGGAGCTGTTCCAGCAGGCGAAGGAGAAGGCCCCCGCCCTGGTGTTCCTCGACGAGATCGACACGATCGGCAAGGGGCGCTCCGGCGTGATGGGCGCGGGGTTCGGAGCCCACGACGAGCGTGAGCAAACCCTCAACCAGCTCCTCGTCGAGATGGACGGGTTCGACTCGTCGAAGGGCGTCATCATCATGGCCGCGACCAACCGTCCGGACGTCCTGGACCCGGCGCTCGTGCGCCCGGGCCGGTTCGATCGCCAGGTGGTCGTCGACCCGCCGGACCTCCGCGGTCGCGAGGAGATCCTCCGCGTGCACGCACGCGGCGTCGCGCTCGACCCCTCGGACGATCTGCGGACGATCGCCCAGCGGACCCCGGGGTTCACCGGCGCCGACCTGGAGAACGTGGTGAACGAGGCCGCGCTCCTCGCCGCCCGACGCGAGAAGAACTCCGTGACGATGGACGAGCTCGAGGAGGCGATCGACCGAGCCTCCATGGGCTTGGAACGCAAGTCACGGGTGATCAGCGACCGCGAGAAGGTGCGGGTGGCAGCGCACGAGATGGGCCACGCCCTCGTCGCCCACTTCTGCGAGAACCTCGACCCCGTCCACCGCGTGACGATCGTCGCCCGGGGCACGGCCGCGCTCGGTCTGACCATGACGCGGCCGCTCGAAGACCGGTACATGGCGACCGAGCCCGAGCTCAAGGACATGCTGGCGTTCGCGATGGGGGGTCGTGTCGCAGAGGAGGTCGTCTTCGGCGAGGTCTCGACGGGTGCCCAGAACGACCTGGAGAAGGCGACGCAGATCGCCCGGGCGATGGTGGCCGAATACGGGATGAGCGACAAGGTCGGCCCGCTCTCGCTCGGTCGAGACGATCCCAACTCGTTCTGGCAGCAGCCCAAGATCTCGGGTGAGACCGCGCAGCTGATCGACCAGGAGACGCGCCGGCTGCTCGACGAAGCCCACGACAAGGCCGCGCGGATCTTGAAGGAGCGTCGTCAGCTCCTGGACGAGCTCCGCGACCTCCTGCTCGTGGTCGAGACCATCGACGGCAACGACATCGAGGCGTACGCGACCGGCACGAAGCTGGTGCCGGACCCGGATGCCGCGAGGCGCGAGCAGGACGAGCGTGCCGCCGCGGCGGCGGCCGTCGCGTCGAAGCCGGCGACCGCCGTGCATCCGCGACCTGCGCGGGCGCCGGTCATCCCACCGGCACCCCCGCTGCCCGCGGACTGACGCTCCGGCGCGGCGGCGAACGGCCGACCGTCACGTGCGTTCGTCGTCGCGGCCGTCCGTTCGTTCGATCGGCTTGCCGGACAAGACGAGATCCCAGCGGTCGCGCCATCGGTCCAGGAACCGGTAGAAGTTCCGCTTCGACCACGTGGCACGCTCGCGAGGTGGCGTTCCGAACCACATCCGGTGCTCGTGCTTCTCGACGGGAAGCTCGACCACCTCGCAGCGGTATCCCGCGTCCTTGACGCGGAACGACCACTCGATGTCCGCGGTCCGGTACCACTTGAACTTCTCATCGAAGAACCCCGTCTCGGCGAGCATCTCGCGACGGAAGGCCATCAGGTAGCCCTCGATCGCGTCGCACGGACCGGCGCCGGGCGCCTCGTCGAACTGGCGCAGGTCCGTGGTCACGATGCCGAACGGGCCGCAGACGCCGAGCTTCGGGTCGGCGAGCGCTCCTTCGAGGGGGCCGAACACGTCGCCCGTCGGCTCGACCGAACCGTCCATCGCCAGCACGATGTTGCCGCGCGATCGCCGGAGACCGGCGTTCCGCGCGGACGCCCACCCCGTCCCCGGCTTCAGACCCAGCACCTCGACGTCGTCGCCCCACCGGTCGACGGGCGCGCCCGTCACGTCGGCGACGACGTACTGGGCGCGCCGTCCGCCGGCGTGGTCGCGGAACGCCGCGATCGCCCGATCTACGTCCTCGGGCCAGCCTTCGCAGACCCAATGGACGCTGACGTCCATCGTCGCCGGCTCCTCCAGGACACTCGTGACGTCCGCGGCGGCGAGCGGTCGCTCTGGCTCCGCCGCGACCGGCTCCAGGCGGAACGTGCCGTCGGGCTCGTCCACCACCGTCCAGCCGGCCGATGCGATCCGGTCACGGATCGCGTCGGCCTGCCCGAAGTCTTTCGCAGCGCGCGCCTGCGCGCGCTGCTCCCCCAGCCGCACGAGCTCCTCGGGCGCCTCAGGCATCGCGGTGTCTCTCGATGAAGTCGAGGATCAGGCGATCGGCGACCTCGGGTTGCTCCGACCAGAAGACGTGTCCGGCGCCCTCGAGGAGCTGGAGCTCCGCGCCCGGGATCCGTCCCGCCAGCAGCTCGGCGTTGCCGCGCGCGATGATCCGATCCTCGGTCCCGTGCAGCACCAGCGTCGGCACGGCGATCCGCGACAGCCGGTCGAACGCGTCCCACCGTTGCATCGCCTCCCATTGTCGCCGCTGCCCGCGCTCATGGTCGGGCTGGGCGGCTGCGGTCCGACGATCCTCGGCCACCACATCGGGATGGGCTTCGGGGAAGCCGGGCGCGTAGAGAGCGCGCCACGGCTTTCCCTTCGGGACGGTTCGGTCGACGACCGCGATGGCATGCGCCGTACCGGGATGCGTCGCGGCGAGCACCATCGTCCGGACGCGATCGCCGTGCGTGAGCGCCGCCTCCTGCGCCACCATGCCGCCGAACGACTGACCGTAGACGTGTGCACGCTCGACGCCGAGCTCGTCGAGGACCCCGAGCGCGTCCTCGACGAAGGTCGTCATGGTGCACGCTCCGGGCGGATCGTCGCTCGCACCGTTGCCTCGGTGATCGATCGCGACGATCCGGAGCTCGCTCGCGAGAGCCGGGATGCTCCACCGCCAACCGGCGATGTCGGCACCGATGCCCTCCAGCATGGTGAGCACCGGGGAACCAGGATCGCCGAAGAGCTCGTAGTGGATCCGGCAGCCGTCCGGCCGAACGAGCGACGGCATCGGCGGCTAGCTGGTCGCGTTCTTCGTGGCTCTGCGCAGCCGCGCGGCCACCGCCTCCAGCGTGCGGATCGCGATCGAGGGATGTTCGGTGAGCAGACCCCGGTAGACCCACTCGGTGAGGACGAACAGGGAGAGATCCGTCTTGGCGGTGACCGTGGCGGTCCGGGGACCGCCGTCGAGCAGCGCCATCTCCCCGAAGAAGTCACCCGGGCCGAGCGTGTTGATGGTCTTGCCTCCGATCGTGACCCTGGCTTCGCCCGCGTCGATGACGAAGAGACCGACGCCCGGCTCGCCCTCGATGGCGACGACCGACCCCGCGGCGCGCTGGACCGGCTTGATCGCCCTCGCGATCGTCTGGAGATCTTTCTTCGAGCAGCCCGAGAAGATCGGGACCCGAGACAGCCGCTCCACCACGTCCCTGTTCGCCACGGCGCCCCTCCTCCTGCTCAGCCGGATGCTACCCCGGGGAGGGCGGTCGGCGCCCTGGAGGAGGTACGGCAGCAGTCTTCACGCGGGCGTAACCAGGACGGGCATCGCCGGGGCGAAGATGCCCTCGTGGACGATGGAACGATCGTCGTGCGCCCGGCGGAGCCTCGTGACGCGCGGGCGCTGAACGACATCTACAACTACTACGTCCGAACGTCGCACGTCACGTTCGACGTCGAGCCCGCGAGCCTCGATCGCCGACGGGACTGGCTGCGCGAGCGTTCGGGCGGCCGTTACCGGGTGCTCGTCGCTCAGGATGGGAGGCAGGTGCTGGGCTATGCGAGCAGCGGTCCGCACCGTGCGAGGCCCGGATACGCGACCACGGTGGAAACGAGCGTCTACATAGATCCGGCGTGCACGGGCCACGGGGTCGGCGCATCGCTGTACGGGGCGCTGTTCGAGGCGTTGCGCGAGCAGGACCTGCACCGCGCGCTGGCGGGGATCGCGCTTCCGAACCCGGCATCGTTCGCCCTCCACCGCCGCTTCGGGTTCACGCAGGTCGCTTTGTTCACCGAGCAGGGACGCAAGTTCGGCCGCTATTGGGACGTCGCCTGGTTCGAGAGAGCGCTCCCCTGACGCACGAGATGGCGCCGGTCTCGCCTTGATCCAGAGGTGAGCGGTCCAGTCGTCCCGACGGCCCGAGCCGAACGTGCGCCGGCCCTCGTCGAAGAAGGCCGACGTCACCTGCGGTCTTGCAGGGCAGCCTCGATCTCGTCCAGATGCTCGCCGCGGTGGTCGCTGCGGTCGCCGGAGATCGGGCTGTCGGGGTCGTGAGGATACAGTCGGTCAGGTGGGAGTTCCGCGACGCGCGCGTCCGTCTGCTCGGCGATCCGGAGCGCGAACGCTGCAGCGTCTCTCGGCCGGATCGCGTGGATCAATGGACGGGTCGAGTCGTTGAGCCAATCGCCGTCCGGCTCGGCGTCGCCCAGCGCCCACGGCTCGCCGCGATCGATCTTCTCGGCGAGCACCAGGACGCGGATGTCCCAGTACGCGATGTGCCCCAGCACGCCGGCGACGGTCCAGTACTCGTTCACGGGGGCGACGAGGGCGTCATCGTTCAGACGGCCGACCAGCGCGCGCATGCGCTCGCGCTCACGGGTGTTCGCATCGACGTAGGAGCGATCCTCCCCCATCCTGCGACTCTACCCACTGGATCGGGCAGCGAGCCCTCACCCAAGAGGTCCCGACTCAACCGGGACCCCAGGTGACTCTTTCCGCGGGGATCGGACTTGAAAACTCTGGTCCTGGACGCAGCTGACGGAACGCAGATTGAGGTCCCCGTCGATGCTCCCAGGGCTAGCATTGAGGCAACGAAGAAGACTGGATGTCGAGTACGACGCTGTTAGATCCGATAGGGCGTGCTTGAAGTCCTGCGCACGCGCCCAGCCGGCAGCTCTGTTCAGGTCGCTGCTCACCGTGACATCGTCATCCGCGGCCGCCGAGGCCGCCACCGTCTCCGTGAGCATCGTCTGAGTATCGCGCTCCTCGCCCGCCACCTTCGCGGCTCCGATGTGGGTTGAGACGGCCACCCAATCGACGCAAGAGGCAGAGCCATGGTCGTTCACGATCACCGTGACGGCTGCCAAGACGAGTGTCAGGCCAAGGATGACGAGGTGGATCGTGGCGTTGCTCACGCGCTTGGGCGGGGTCATCACGGGCATGGGAGATCGCGAAGAGGCAGGGGGGATCGGCGACTTCGGCGACTTCGGCGACTTGGGCGACTTCGGCGGCTTCTGCGGCCTCGGCGCGCGGGGCGGTGGCCATGGCGGCTCGTTCACGGCGCGAGTGTCCCCCGCAAGGCCTCGACGACGCGAGCCGTACGCGGGGGGATCCTGTGGGCGATGGACGTTCACCGTGGCGAAGGCGCTGGCGTCTGCCTATCAGCTTCGTTTGGCGAACGATCTCGTCAACGACGTGTGTGATCGGTGCGGTGGCGTCGATCGAGATCCCGTTCTGCGGGATGTCTTCTTTCGTCTGATGCAATCGCGCAACGAGTTCCCATTCCTGTGGCTCTCCGCCGCCCCACTCAGAGTCGGGTCGCTCGTCAAGCCTTCGCTGCAATGTGTCGATGTCGACTTCAAGGACGAAGACGCCGTCGAACAGATCGATGAACTTCGCGAAATTCCTTGAACCACCGCAGAAGAACGTCAGCGCTTCATCGTGGTTGGCGACCAAGGCTCTCACTTCGTCCACATGCCAGATGTGGCGCTCGTGTCCGAAGCCATCCGTCGGTTCACCCGTATCCGGATCGCCTTGATAGGCCAATTCCCGGTCACCATGAATGGCCTGATAGCCGCGCCGCTGCAATTCAGTGCAGACCGAAGTCTTACCGGTGCCGGAAACGCCTTCGATCAGATAGTTCCTCCTGCCCATCCCGGCGCAGTCTTGCACGCGCCTGGGGAGCGGAGTAGACACGCGGAGCTGGCAGGTTCACGCTGGGACTTGCTGGCCGAAGTCTGCGCACTGCGCCGGGTTCTCGATCGTGGGGTCGATGTTGGCCAGACAGTCCCAGCCCGAGGGGATAGTCGCGGGCGGCGAGCCGATCACGATCGCGATCTCCTCGCCTTTCTTTAGGATGATGGTCGAGATCGGTTGGGCGTAACTCGTGCCGTCCAGGTAGGCCTTGAGCTTGGTGTCTGGGCTGCAGTAAGCGCCGATGCAGTCGTTCGTCAGCCGCACGCCCCACTCCGTGAACAGCATCCCGACCGTGAAGTGCTGGTCCTCCGGAGCCTCGATGTGGATCAAGCCGCTGGTGGCATGGGTGTGGAGGGGTGAGAACAGGCTCTGGTCTTCCCGCCCGATGCTCGAGGCGACGGGCTCGGGCTTCCCGTTCACGAAGATGTCCACGTGCGAGTGGTAGTGCACGGTCAGCGACTCTGTGGGCGAGGAGGGCAGCCCTGCGGCGTCGATGCGCTCCGGGACTTTGTCTGGGTTCGGCCAGGGACCCGGCCCGGTGTTGAGCGTGAGGTTCGAGCCGCCCGAGTTCGATCCGCCGCAGGCAGTGGTGAGCACGGTCATCGCGAGCACGATGAACCAGGAACGGAGACGCATCCGGGCGATTCTAGGAGTCCGCGACACGCTTCTGAGTCGGTCACGTCGCCGAGGAGCACGAAGGGGCCGGGTTCACCGGCCCCTTTCGTTCGTGCTGGCAGATCTCGTCGCGGGGGTAGGATTTGAACCTACGACCTCTGGGTTATGAGCCCATACTTGCTCGTGGCAGCCGGTGTAGCGGAGCGTTGGCCTGTGCCGATGACCTGCGGTTCTACCCCGACCCAGTCGCGCTCGTTGAGCCTCGTGGACCCGGCTTCCGCCGCTCATGGGGAAACGGTTGGGGAAACTAGGGAGGCCCGCCAACACGACGACGTTCAACCGTCGACGATGGTGGCTAGTCCTCCTCATGTAAGGCGCTGCCGCAGTCAGATCGGGAAGTCCTTGCGAAACGCGCTCAGCGTCCGCGAGACGTGGGTCTGTAGCCGACGAAGCTCCGCGACTACATCCCGTCCCGCTGCCGGGGAACCCGGGCCGAAGACGACGGACAGCTGCCGTCGCACGGCCGCATTCACGGCGGCAGCGGTTCGGTCCGGATCGAATGAACGCGTGGTAAGTACGACGACGGTCGCGCCGTGTCTATACCGACGGCGTGGGCGAACTCCTTCGGCGACCTTCAGTCCGTAGCGGTCGCCGATCCGGCGGTCGAAGTCGACATCGTCCAGTCGAACAAGGACCGATGCTCGCCGATGCTTTGCTTCGTTATCGAGGTCGCGCAGCATCGCTAACGGATGACCTGGTCGCCCGAACGGCTGAAGCGCACGAATCCGCTTCCGCTGGTCGACCTTCAGCGCGGCGAGCGCATCCCTCGCGCCTCGACCCTTGCCCTTCCCGTCGTACTCGACGGGATCGTCGAAGATCGGAAACGCCGTCTTCCGTAGCTGGTGGCCTGGCGGGATCGATGCCGGTTCAAATCCGCCGCGACGTCGTATCGCTAACTCGTAGATCAGTCGGTCCAGCGTCACGCGAAGGTTGTGGACAGCGTCATCAACGCGATGCGCCAGGCCGTCGGTGATTTCGACGTTGGCTTCCGGTGACCACACAACCCTGATTGCCTGTCGCGTCTCCGCACGCGGTGGAGTTCGACGCTGAACACAGATCCCTCCGCGGCTCCGAGGGCGGCGACAGTGTCGCGGACGTCCGCGACACGCTGCTTCGCCCAGCCGAGCTGATCCTGGACACGGAGGAACGTCCCAGCCACGGTCGGGACCGTACAACCGCCGCTTTACCTTGGGGTGGGTGGCCGGGGCGGACGAGCCCCGGCCCTCCGTTGTACCCGGACCGCCGTGCACCCCGGAGAGAAGTCCCCAGGGGACGTCCGTCGCGACGGCCACCCTCACGCCCGGCACTCCGCATCAGCTTGTCCGGGAAGAGGACGCCGCGGTGCCCCAGGGTTCGGCTATGTCGCCGAAGCGCGAACGGCGTGAGCGTGCGGGAGTTCCCTCGACCCTTGACCTCCCGATAGTCATCTAACGGAGATCGCTGCCGTAGCGGTCACCCGGCGATCGCGTTGTTCGTCAGGTCTCGATCCTGCATCTCCCAGGTGTGGTCGAGCACGTGGTAAGCGGTGTGGCGGAGCAGGTACGGGACCGTCCACTTGCCGAGCGGCTTGCCCTCCGTGTACCACTCGCGCATCGCATC
>DATAEV010000229.1:0-18450 GCA_036257875.1 Actinomycetota bacterium
AACGCGTACCGGAAGGGCATCGAGACGCGCTCGACCTTGTCGCCGACGAGTTCGAGGTGATGGGAGATCAGGCCCTGGTTCGCGACGTCGTACTCATCGATCCCCCAGTAGCGCTCGCTGCCGGAGAAGACGCGGAACGTCTCACCGGGCGGGAGCCGCCTGAGTGCCGGGATCGTGACCTCGACGACGAAGCACCCGCCGGGCTCGAGATGCGCCGCTACGTTGCGGAAGCAGGCAACCTGCGCCTCCTGCGTCGTCAGGTTCATGATCGTGTTGAAGACCACGTAGGCGAGGGCGAACGAGCCGTCCACCTTCGTCGTGGCGAAGTCGCCGATCGTCACGCCGATGTCCTCGCCGCCGGGCTTCGCGCGGAGCTCCGCGACCATCGACTCCGACAGATCGATCCCGTGAACCTCGACGCCCCGTTGCGCGAGCGGGATCGCGATCCGGCCGGTCCCGACCCCGAGCTCGAGCGCGCGTCCGCTCCCGGCGAGCTCGGCGAGGAAGTCGACGACGGGATCGAGGACGTCGGAGTCGAACAGCTCGGCGACGTCGTCGTCGTACTTCGCGGCGACGCGCTCGTCGAAGTAGCCGTCGTCGTGCACGGCCGGAATCTACCTCCCTACACTGAGCCGCGTGAGCGAGGAGCACCTGGGCATCCGCGAGGTGCTCCGCATCCCGGAGATCCGAGCGGCGATGCTCGGGACCTTCGTGATCATGCTCGGGTTCGGCATCCTGGCGCCGGTCCTGCCGAACTACGCCCGCAGCTTCGGCGTCGGCTACGACGCGGTGGGCGTGCTGATCTCGGCGTTCTCGTTCGCGCGTCTGGTGGCCGACCCGTTCGTCGGGCGCTTCATCGACCGGTACGGCGAACGCGCGATGTCCACGTGGGGCGCGGCCTGGGTCGGTGTGACGTCGGTCGCCGCCGGTCTCGCGCCGACGTTCCCGCTCCTCGTGATCTTCCGCGCGCTCGGGGGGGTCGGATCGGCGTTGTTCTTCGCTGCGCTGCTGTCGTTCCTGCTCCGCTCGATCCCCACCGAACGCACCGGCCGCGTGATGGGCGTGTACTACGCGGCGTTCAACATCGGCTTCATCGCGGGTGGGCCGCTCGGCGGTCTGGTCGCCCGCTGGTTCGGGCTGGCGAGCCCGCTGTACGTCTACGGGGCCGCGTGCCTGGTCGCGGCCGTCGTGTTCTGGCGGACGCTCCACGACCCGGAGCGGCACGAGTCGGAGACCCGTCGCGGCGGGATCCGGCGCCTGCCGTGGAACCGTCCCTTCATCACCGTGCTGGTCGTGAACGGCGTCTATCTGTGGATCATCGGGGCGGTCTTCCAGACGCTGGTCCCTCTGTTCGGGACGAGCAGCGCCATCGGCCTAAGCATCGCAGGCGTCGGGTTCGCGCTCGGCGTCGCGACCGCGACCGAGCTCGTCGCGCTCTACCCGGCCGGAAGGGCGAGCGACCGGCGCGGCCGTCGCGCGGTGCTAATCCCGGCGTTCACCGGACTGGCACTTACGACGGCCATCCTCGGTCAGGTGTCGACGCCGCTCGCGTTCATCGTCGTGCTCGGCGCCCTCGGCGTCGCGAGCGGCTATTCGGGCGTCCCTCCGGCGCCGATGCTCTCGGACGTCGCGCCCGAGGAGCTCAAGGGGACGGCGGTCGGCGTGTTCCGTTTCGTTGGCGATCTCGGGTTCGTCCTCGGTCCGTTGATCGCGGGTTGGTCGGCGGGCTCGTTCGGCTTCGGGACGGCGTTCATCGTCACGGCGTTGCCGGCGTTGGTCGCCGTCGGGCTCGTGGTATCGATCAAGGAGACGATGAAGAGCAGCGGACCGTAGGGTTGCGGCGCTGCCGACTCGCCCCTATCGTGACGCACACATGGCGACCTACGAGTACATCTGCCTTGCGTGCGAGCACCCGTTCGAGGAGCGCCGACCGATGAGCTCGAGCCCGGTCGACACCGCGCTGGCATGTCCTTCGTGCGGGAGCGACCGGGTGCGCCGGCGGTTCTCCTTCTCCGCCTCTACCGGGAGCGCAAGCAGCGAACGCTCAGGGCCGGTAGCGGGTGGCTGCTGCGACGGCGCCTGCGGCTGCCGCAACTGACTCATCCGAACCAATCCTTGAGGGGCGGACTCGACTCGAGGACGGACAGATCCCCGGCAAGGATGCTCCGCGCCGCGTTCACCATCGCGTTGACCGCGATCCACGTCAGGCCGCCGCCGACGCTGATCCGTTGCGCTCCGGCGTCGATGATCTCATCCATCGACATCCCTCGGAGCGCGAGCACGTTGACCGGCTTCGGCACCGCTTCGCACACCCGCCGGATCTCCTCGCCGGTCCGCAGCCCGGGCGCGAACAGGACGTCGGCGCCGGCGGTCTCGAACGCCTGGAGACGTGCGATCGTGTCGTCCAGATCGGGGTTGCCCCGGATGTGGTTCTCCGCTCTCGCCGTGAGCGTGAATGGGAAGTCGAGGCCGTGCGCGGTCTCGGCGGCCGCGGCGATCCGATCCGCGGCGTGGGCGAGCTCGTAGAGCCCCTGGCTCGGATCGTTGTCCTCGATCGACGCCCCGACGGAGCCGGTCGCCGCGATGCGTTCGATCGCCACGGCCGCGCGCTCGGGTTCGCGACCGTAGCCATTCTCGAGATCGATCGAGACGGGGAGACCGATCGCTCGGTCCAGCTCCTCGGCATGCCGGACGACCTGGTCCAACGTAACGTCCCCGTCCAGGCGCCCTTGCGTGAACGCGAACCCGGAGCTGGTGCTGGCCACCGCTTTGAACCCGAGCGCCTCCAGGACGCGGGCCGAGCCGGCGTCCCACGGGTTCGGGATCACGAACGGCTCCCCGGCGTGGAGCGCGCGGAAGACTTCGCCTTTGCGCTGGGGGTCATGCATGGTCGACCTCGATCACGACCTTCCCACGTTTGCCGGGAGACATGACTCGCTCGAATGCGGCCCGCGCATCCTCCAGCGGGAACACCGAGTCGATGGCCGGACGAAGGGTCCCGTCGTTCGCGAGCCTGGCGAGCTCGAGGAGCTGTTCGCGAACCGGCTCGACCACGAAGTAGGTCGCAATCACGCGCTCGGCGATCTCCGGCGGCGGTTCCTCGGCGACCGCAACCAGCCGGCCGCCTTCTCGGATCACGTCGGCCGACCGGGCAAGGACGTCGCCACCGACGGTGTCGAACACGAGGTCGACGGGCTCGATGCTTCCAACGAAGGGCGCGGCCGGGTCGAGCACCTGCCCGGCCCCGTATCCCCGCGCGAGCTCGGCGGCGCCGACCGACGCGGTCCCAACCACGTGTGCCCCGCGCCATTTGGCGAGCTGCGTCGCAAGGTGACCCACTCCGCCGGCCGCGCCAAGGATGAGGATGCGCTGGTTCGGTTGGAGCTCTCCGTGCACGAAGAGACCCTGCCACGACGTCAGCCCGGCGAGAGGAAGCGCGGCGCTCTCCAAGTGGCTCAGGCCGCGAGGCTTCGGAGCCAGGAGCACTGCCGGTACGACCGCGTGCTCAGCGGCGACGCCGTCGCGATCGAACGGCGTCAGGGCGAACACATCGTTGCCGATGGCGAGGTCCCCGACGTCGCCCCCGACTTCTTCAACGACCCCGGAGAGCTCGTACGACACGATCGCCGGCAGGCGGTCGGTGGCCCAGTCGAGCTCGTCGCGCGTGATGGCCGCTGCGTACACGCGCACGAGTGCCTCGCCGGGGCCCGGTTTTGGAACCTCGGTCTCGTCAACGAACAGCGCGTCGATGCCACCCGGCGGATGCAAGCGAACCGCGCGCATCATGGTGGCCCCTCGCCGAGTGTGGAGATGAACACGACAGGAGCCTAGCTAGGAAGCGTCGGTCTGCGGGTCGGGTCTAGATCAGCCCGCAACCCGATAGAGGCGCCAGCGGGCAGGAACACCCTTCAGCTCGTGTTCACCAGCGTCTTCGAACGTCAATCCGGAGTCCGCGACCAGGTCCTTCA
The DNA here is from genome assembly GCA_036257875.1 of Actinomycetota bacterium. Lineage (GTDB taxonomy): Bacteria > Actinomycetota > UBA4738 > UBA4738 > HRBIN12 > AC-51. The sequence goes on from DATAEV010000229.1 coordinate 3,969, forward strand.
CCGTCTGCGAGACCAACACTTCGGATGGACCCGTACCGGGTTCGGTGACGTGGGCGGCGCGAGGAGTCGAAGATCGCCGCCGCGGAGGCGGGAGCCTTGAGGACCGCCCGACCTGACACGAACCGCCACGTGCCGATCTCGAATGAGTGACCAGGTTTCCCCGACCTCCGCCACCGCTTCGGCGGATGCTTAGGTATTCGCAGGATGGGAGCGTCTGCGGCACCGGCAGCGGCATCGCCCCTCCGTATCGTTGGCTCCCATCAACCAACGAAGACGACGCCATCGATGATCCACGGCTCATCAGAAGTGACCGTGATGTCGAGCCTCCACGTGTGACGAGCGTTCTGGTCGCCCTCGCATGAGATGGCCGTGTGTGGCGTCGAGCCGGACTCGGGGACGTTGAACCCGCTCGTAGACGAGGTGTCCACGTCGGTCAGCAGGGCGGTCGCAGTCGCCGCTGGACCGGTTGTCGGCTCCAGCAGGACGCAGACGGACATAGCCCGTCCCGTAACGCTTAGGTGCGCCCCGTTCGCCCCGGCGGTCGCGGTTCCGAGGAGCCAGTCGGGCGAGGTGTTCTGTGACCAGGTCCCGTCGTAGGTGAAGTTCGCCGACCTGTCGTCCATCGGTAGATCCACCCATGGCATCTTCTCGGCCGTAGCGCGGTTTCCCTGACGATCGACGACGGTGAGGCGCATCACGTATGTGTGCCCTTGCTCGCCCGTAATCGCCACGGTCGGGAACTTCTTCGTTCCCTTGGCGGCTGTCTGCCAGACGCTCGCACCCCGCATGTGCCATTGAAGGATCCAGCGGCGAAGTCCTGATCCGTAGCGATCATCGGACGCGGAGAATTGAACGTGTGTTGTCATCGTTGTTCCCGTGCTGGGCTGGAACTCCGTGGAGGTAGGGTTCGGGATGTGGAGCCACTTAGCTGTCGGTGTGACCAAGTCGTGAAGAAGCGACCCGTGGCTCGGCACCCAATCGACGCAAGGCGACTTCCTTGAACAAGGTGCCCCACGCCACACGCTGCCGAGAACGATCCGGTAGCTCTTGTCGGCCATATCGGCGTGCGGAACCAGCACGCGTACCGTGCGTGCGTTCACCCTCGCCGCTCGCAGTGTGGACTCGACGGAGCCGAAATTGTTGACGAGCAAGCCGCGCATCCTGCCAGAGGCGTAGAAGACGTAGAGCGTCCGGAACAGGTGTCTACCCCCATCGATCGAGAACAAGCCAACGAAGTTGCCGGCCTTCCCATCCACCTCGCCGTTCGTGAACGGCGAAATCGTGCGGATCTGAATCGAGTCGGCAGTTCTCGACGCATGCGATACGCGTACGTGCGCCAAGTCCAGTGGCCCACTCGTGTCGTTGCCATCCGAGCGGCCAACGATGCTGGCCTGAACCGTCCGGGCGGATATCGAGACCGATCCGAATACGAGTAGTAGAGCAATCGCGGCTCGAACGACTCGAGACTCGAGTGCGGTTCGGGTCGGTGTGGTGGCGTTGGCAGACATCTCAATCACAGCTCCTCGCGAGGCGTGGCGCGTTCTTAGGTCACTTGGTCGACCTGACTTCTTTGGACTGATCCCCGGGACCTGTCAAAACGGGTTCCGGCGACACCACTCCTTCGGCGATCGGGGGGACGAGGGCCAGCAGCAGGGCAACCGGAATCAGGTAAAGCCGTCGTACGTGATGAAACATCGTTTTTCCTCCTTGAGTTGCGCGGAGGATAGAAGGGTCGGTCTTACAAAGCAACCCGTCCCGGATGTCTTGATTCTTGAGGACTGGGGGCTGGTCATTGCCCTCCAGGCGCTTGGTTCAACGTGGTTCATCTGCCGACCACGTAGCGGAAACCGGACCAGCCGAAAGCCATCGCATCCGGCGTCACACTGATCGTCCTGGCACCGAGTGAAGCGATGTGACGCCGGACCTCCTCCTCCGGTTGCCCCCACATGTCCATGCGCGGGCCATGTCCGAGACTGGTCAGCTCTCGACGCACGCGCCGGTACGGGACGAGGACGAACGACGGGGTGATGGACTTGATCCGTTGCTTGAGTCGCGGCCAACCACCCTTCGGGTCAGGCACGGGGAGCGGCTCGCTCGGGAGTTGGAAGACGAAGATCCCTCCCGGCGCCAACACGCGGATCAGCTCGGCAAGGTTCCGTCGCTGGTCCTTCGGCTGCATGTGCTGGAGCACGATGTTCGTGTAGATGAAGTCGAAACTCCCGTCGTCGAACCGCGAGAGATCCGCTCGTTCGTTCAGGTAGTAGTGGCACGTTCCCGCGTGACGGTTGTACCGGTTCGCCGCCTCGATCATCGACGGCGCGATGTCGACACCCCAAACCTCGTCGAAGCGGATGGCAAGGGCCTGGGTGAGCCGGCCCACCCCACAGCCGAAGTCGAGGGCGCGACCGCGCTCGAACGTCACCGACAGCGACCCGACGAAGTCCATCACCTCTTCGATCTCCTGTTCGCCGGTGAGGAAGAACTCGTCGGTGTCCCACTTCCCGCCGCGCTTGTCCTCGTTCGTGAGGTTCGACCAGAGCGGATCGCTCCTGCCGAGTGCATCCCAATGCCGTCGAAGGCGCTTGAGGTTCACTCAGCCGTCGCCCGGCCACGGCAGCTCGAGCGCGTCGAGCATGTAGTCCAGGTCCCCAGGCGAATGTCCGCATTCGGTCAGGTAGCGGGCGACCTCGCTGCGGTGCTGCGTCCCGTGGCTCACGACGTGCGCGACGACCACCCATCGCGGTCTCATGAAATCCGGGCGGGTTCCCCACGGCTCGTTCAGCGCCGCATCGTCGAGCGACTCCACGAAGCTCCGCAGACGGGCGTCTTCTTCGAGACAGAACGCGTGGATCTCCGGGAGGTCGTCCAGCACGAACCCGTGGTCCCACACGTAGGTGTCTCCCACGTCGTTCCCGACGCAGAACTGGCGCCAGCTCCAGTCGACGTCGACGAGGTGCCGGAGCGTCTGGAAGGCACTGCCGAGGTCGAGAACGTCGGGCTTCCGCAGCTCCTCATCCGAAAGGTCTGCCGTCGTCTTCAGGATCTTGTCGTTCGCCCACGCGTGATACCGAACGAAGGCGAGCAGGCTCTCCGCATCCATCCGCCCATCCTAGGACCCGCCGCGGTCAATTCGCCGGGAACTTCGGACCCGAGCAGTCCGTGCGCTGAGGAAGCGGATCCGGCGCCCGCGGCGCCTGTGAGAAGTCGAATGCCGACAGCATCGGCGTCGCTTGATGGTCGCGGCCGGTGAGGTAGGGACGCAGGTTCCAGTTGTCCTCGATGAATCGGAGCACGCTCGAGAACTCCCCCTCCTCGTGGCTGACCTTCCCATCGATCGCGTACGGGCTGATCACGAGCATGGGAACGCGGAAGCCGAACCCCATGCGGTCGACGTCCGGCGGCGGAACGTGGTCGTAGAACCCGCCGTAGTCGTCCCACGTGAGGAAGATCGCCGTGTCCTTCCACATCTTCGACCGCATGATCGCGTCGACGACTTGGGTGCTCCAGTTCTCACCGTGGCAAAGCGAGTAGTCGGGGTGATCGGACAGCTCGAAGCGCGGCGTGACCCACGTCACCGGCGGGAGCGTGTTGGCGGCGATGTCGCCGAGCAACGAGTCGACGGGCCGGATGTACGTCGCCCACTTCTTCGGATCGTTCCGGTACCGGTCGATCGCGGAGTACGCGGACCAGATGTAGCCGCGCTGTCGCTCGGTGGCGGCGTAGTACGCCCAGGGGACGTGCGCCCGGTTGAGCAGGTCTCCCTCGGTGGGGAAGTCGAAGCACGGACGGACGAGCCCGACGTTCCCCTCGGTGTCGTACCTCTCGACCCTCTGCTCGGGCGGTGCGTCGCAACCGAAGGTGTTCGACATCGACTGCGGGGGTCGACGCGGGTTGTCGCGTGCCTCGTTGGACTGTGCCGCGATCGTGTAGAGGTGGTTCGGGAACGACGGGCCCCACGCCGAGGAGAAGAAGTCGTCGAAGAGGACGTTCCGTTCCGCCCAATGCCAGTAGTTCGGTATCTGACCCCGGTGGAGCTGCGAGTACGCCCACTTGCCGGTGAGCGGTTGGTCGAACCCGTCCATCTTCCCGTTGTCCCACGCCTGGATCGCGCACCGATAGCAGTGGGGGATGTCGCTGGGCAGGCGTCCGTCCCTCCCACGGATGAGGGGGCGCCTCTTGCCCATGTCCATCCCGACCGTTACCCCGTTCACTCCGGGAAACGTCCCGAACAGGTTGTCGAAGGTCCTGTTCTCCTTGACGAGGAAGACGACGTGCTTGATGGGTGTCCGCGTGGTGAACGCGTTCGCGTTCACGAACCGTGGCGTGAGAGGTACGACGGTCGGCGTCGCTGAGATAGCGAGCTGACCGGGCTGCGAGTCCGGGGCTCGAGCCGTGCAGGCCACCATGGCGAGGGCCACACCCATGGCGAGCCGGGCTGAGGACCGGCGCACCTCGATACTGCTTCCGCGCCTCACGACGACCATGCCTGACAGTAGACCGCGGACGGCAAGACGGCTTAGGGTGCGATCTGCACGGACTCGCTCATGAGGGGGGCACATGCCCAGCGCGTTCGAGACTCTGTCCAACGTTCCGCTCTTCGTGAACCTGTCCGCTCGACAACAGCGGCGAGTCGCACGCAACACGACCGAAAGCAGATACGAAGCCGGTGACGTCATCGTCCGCGAAGGCGGACATACCGAAACCCTCTTCGTCATATTGGAAGGGGCCGCGAAGGTCATCCGCAAAGGCCGCACCATCGCGCGACTTGGCCCGGGCGAATTCTTCGGCGAGATCTCGCTGATCGATGGACGCCCACGGGTCGCAACCGTTGTGGCCGATTCGCCGCTGCGCTGTTTGGTCCTGGAGCACGATGGTTTGCGGAAGCTCCTGCTGGATGACCCCCAGATGGCGTGGAGTCTGCTCCAGACACTCGCCAGCCGGCTCAGGACCACCGTCTAGGTGAGGCAGGTGGGTGAATCACGCGAGCGGTACCGTGGCAACCATGGGCGAATGGGAGATCCGCCCCGCCCGGCCGGGTGATGGCGCCGGCCTCGCATCCCTCCACCTGGCCGGAGGCGAGGACTACGTTGCGCTCGATCCGATCAGATTCCGGGTGCCCGATGAAGACGGTCTCGGCGAATGGTTGGACCGTGATCTCGCATCCTCGGGTAGCTCCTGGATCTGCTACGTGGCCGAGGAGGATGGGCGGATCGTGGGACAAGTGGAGGCTAGGTTGCTGCAACCGATGGAGTCGGCTCGGTATCAGGTGATCACGGCGCTCGGTCAGGTGCGTGGCGAGGTGAACTCGCTCGGTGTGCTGAAATCGTATCGTCGTCGGGGGATCGGCCGTTCGTTGATGGAGCAGGCGGAACGATGGCTCGCCGACCAAGGAGCATCGGTGATCGAGCTCGATACGCTCGCGACCAGCCCTGAAAGCGTGCCCTTCTACGAGGCCATCGGATACCGACCTCGTTCCATCATCTTCGAACGGAAGCTCTGAGTATCTGGCGAACGTGAGGCGATCGAAAGGACGGGACGATGAGGAAGCTACTGGTGAACACGTTCTTGACGCTTGACGGGGTCATGCAGGCTCCTGGCGGACCGGGAGAGGACGACAGCGACGGCTTCACGCTCGGTGGCTGGTCGGTGAACTATTGGGACGACTCGATGGGTGAGGTCATGGGCGAGGCGATGAGCGCTCCGTTCGACCTCCTCCTCGGGCGCAGGACCTATGACATCTTCTCCTCGTATTGGCCGCACGCCACGGACAACCCGGGCGCCAAGCCATTGAACGACGCGACCAAGTACGTCGCATCGCGGAGTCATCGCGAGTTGGAGTGGAGCCCCTCGGTCCTGATCGAGGGCGACGCGGCCGAAGGCATCGCTGCGCTCAAGAAGGAGGATGGGCCGGAACTCCAGGTCCACGGCAGCGCGAACCTGCTCCAGACGTTGCTTCGTCACAACCTCGTCGACCAGTTCCGCCTGTGGGTCTTCCCCCTCGTCATCGGCTCGGGCAAGCGCCTGTTCGCAGATGGGACCATCCCTGCCGGTCTCAAGCTCGTCGACAACAAGGTCTCCACCACCGGAGTCGTGATCGGCACGTACGAGCCGGCAGGCGAGATCGTCGCAGGATCGTTCGCGCTGGACTGACGCAGACAGCGTTAGGCGAAGTCGCTACTCCATCGGCTCGAGCACGAACACCGGGATCTGGCGGTCGGTCTTCGTCTGGTACGTCGCGTAGTCGGGCCATGCCTCGACCGCCCGATCCCACCACACGGTCTTCTCCTCGCCGGTTGCCTCGCGTGCCATGTAGTCGCGCTTGGTCCCGCGGTCCTGTAGCTCCACATGCGGATTCTTCGTCAGGTTGTGGTACCAGACGGGATGCTTCGGAGCGCCGCCAAGCGACGCGACCACTGCGTAGATGCCCTTATGTTCCACGCGCATCAGGGGGGTCTTTCGGATCTTCCCGGTCTTGGCGCCGACCGAGGTCAGCACGATGATCGGCCGGCCTCGGAGGTCGCCACCCTCCTCGCCGTTCGTCGCCTCGAAGAGCTCGGCCTGCTTTCGAGACCACGACGACGTGCTGGGCTCGTACTCACCTTGGAGCGGCACGACCCGATGTTCCCATAGCGGCGGGACCGATACTGCTACCAGATGCCCGGAATGAGTCGCGTGTGAGCCGCGTAGGCGGTGTATTCCGCTCCCAGGGCGGAGCGGAGCGTTCGCTCTTCGTACTGGATCCTGATCAGCACCCCGATGAGCGGAACAAGGACGAGCGCGAGGACGGCCGCAACGCTTCCCAGGGCGATCCCAAGACCGAACAGCCCCACCAGCCCACCCGTGTAGCTCGGGTGGCGTACCCATCGATACGGTCCGGCGGTCACTACTCGGTGTCCGGGTTGGATCGTGACGTCATAGGTGAAGAAGCGGCCGAGGGTCACGATCGCCCACGTCCGCAAGACCACACCTGCTGAGGCGATCCCGAGCCCCACACCGATGCTCGGCCAGCCGCCCCCGAACATCCAGAAGCGATGTCCCACAGCGCGGACCGCCAAGACGAAGCCGCCGAAGAGCGAGACGGCGACGACGAGCCGCGCCGGATCGAACCTGCGACCGACTCGTTGGCGAAGTATCGGGATCTGGGAGGTGAGTTCGATCGCCACCCAAAGCCCGATGAAGCCGACGAATACATCGCGGGCGGCCGCGGTGTGGATGACGAGCGGGTTCAACCTGCTCCGCCGGCCACGAGCTCTCACCCCCACCGTTAGCAGTCGGATCCGAGGGTGCAGAGGAACGCCGCCACGAACCGAGTCTAGGACGAGCTAGCATCGCACTTCGTGTTCAGCGTTGAGCAGCGGGATGCTCTCCTCGAGCGCGTTCTCGGGCTCGGGCGAGAGGATGAGCGCGTCATCGCCGGAGCCGTCGTTGGCTCGCTCGCGGTTGACAGCGGCGATCGCTTCTCCGACGTGGACCTCACCTTCGGCATCGCCGGCCATGTTCAGGTCGCCGACGTGCTCGACGACTGGACGCGCTTGCTGGTCGGCGAGCTCGACGCGGCACCACTCGTCGATCTGCAACGCGGGCCGACCACGTATCGGGTGTTCCTGCTGCAGGACACGCTACAGCTCGATCTCTCGATGACGCCGGCATCCCAGTTTCGCCCCGCGGGGCCGCGATTCCGGCTCGTGTTCGGCGAGACGGCTCCGGACGATCCCGCAGTACCACCGCCGCCAGTCGTCGGAGACCTTTTCATCTCCACGCCGCCGGTCCCGGGGGACATCTTCGGGTGGGGCGTGATCTATGCGCTCCACTCGCGCGCGTGCATCGAACGTGGGCGTGTCTGGCAGGCCGAGCACTACATCGGCGCCGTGCGCGACCACGCGCTCGCGCTTGCGTGCCGCCGCGAAGGGGTGACCGCCGTACAAGCGCGCGGCTACGACGATCTTTCCCCTGAGACGCTCGCTCGATACGAGGATTCCCACGTCGGCGCGCTCGAACCAACGGCGCTCCGGGCCGCTCTCGCCGCGGCCGTGGAGGCCCTCACGGGCGAGGGCGCCGAAGCTGGCCTTCCGAACGCTCAGATCGTGGCGGACCGTCTCGCGGAGCTGGGCTGACAAGGCACCTTCTACCATGGGAGATCGCCGCGACGAGGCGCTCCGATCGCGCCGCCTGTCTAAGGGTTAGCCGGGAGGTCAGCCACCCTTGAGTTCCGCCGTCTGGAAGCGCACTCCGCGGAGGCCGTCGTGATACGCGCACATGTGCAACCCGTCCTGGTGACGGGGGCCACCGGCCGGATCGGAGGCGCGGTCGTCACCGAGCTGCTGGCTGCAGGCGTGCCGGTGCGAGCGCTCACGCGTCAACCGACGACGGGGGGCCTGCCGGAGGCCGTCAATGTCGTTGCGGGCGACCTCACCGTGCCAGACTCGCTCGACGCAGCGCTGCAGGGCGTCGGTGCAGTTTTCCTTCTCTGGACCGCGCCGCCGGATACCGCTCCTGCCGTGGTCGAGCGTCTCGCGTTGCACACGCGGCGCGTCGTCTTCCTCTCCGCGCCGCACCAGACACCCCACCCGTTGTTCCAGCAACCGAACCCCATGGCTCGCTTCTATGCCGAGGTCGAAGACCTGATCGTGGCCGCCGGACTCGAATCGACGTTCATCCGGCCTGGGATGCTCGCGTCGAACGCAGAGTTCTGGTGGGGTCCCGCCATCCGTGACGGCGACGTCGTCCGATGGCCTTATGGCAGGGCCGAGACGGCACCTATCGACGAGAGTGACGTCGCGGCCGTGGTGGCGCGCGCCCTGTATGAGGAGCGGCATGCGGGCGGCGACTACGTCCTCACAGGCCCCGAGCCGCTGAGCCAGGCGGAGCAAGTGAGCGTGATCGGGGATGTCCTCGGCCGTCGGATCCGCCTCGAGGAGCTGACGCCAGATGAGTTCCGTCGAGAGACGGCGGGTAACTGGCCGCCTCCGGTCGTAGAGATGCTCCTCGACGCGTGGGGTGCGACGATCGGACACCCGGCGTACGTGACGTCCATAGTGGCCGACATCGTCGGATCGCCGGCGCGGACTTTCCGGCAGTGGGTCTCCGATCACGCCGACGTGTTCCGGACACCCCCGGGGCACGTAAGTCACCCATGGATCCAGGGCGGCCACTCCAGGCAACGTGCGCGGCGTGGGGATAGTGACAGCAGGGAGGCAGCAGATGTCCAGCCCACACTTGTACGACACGATCGGAGCCGCTTACACCGTGACGCGGCGCACCGAACCGCGGATCGCCGCGCAGGTCTGGGCTGCCCTCGGCGATGCGCGGACGGTATTGAATGTCGGGGCTGGCACCGGCTCCTACGAGCCACCCGACCGTGACGTGACCGCGGTGGAACCGTCGGCAGTCATGCGTTCGCAGCGTCCGGCAGGGGCAGCGCCGTGCGTGGCTGCTTTCGCCGAGAGCCTTCCGTTCGAGGACCAGTCCTTCGACGCCGCGATGGCTTTTGCCACCGTCCATCACTGGCAGGACCCGATCGCCGGCCTGCGCGAGATGCGGCGCGTCGCTCGCCGCGTGGTGGTGTTCACGCACGACACCAGTGACGCCGGATGGCGTCGCCGGTTCTGGCTTACTCGTGACTATTTGCCTGAGGTCGCGGACCTCCTCGTCGGCCGGCCTTCTCTAACCGAGCAGGCCCGCGCGCTCGGGGCCCGCGTCGAGCGGGTGCTCATCCCGTGGGACTGCGCTGACGGCTTCTTCGAGGCCCACTGGCGCCGGCCCGAGGGTTACCTAGACGATCAAGTTCGTCGCGGAGTATCGGTGTGGGCCAGGGTCGGGCCGGATGCCGAGCAGCGGGCGGTGCGCAGCCTCCGTGACGACCTTGTCTCAGGAAGCTGGGCCGAACGCAACCGCGACCTCGTCGCTCTCGATGCGGCAGAACTTGGCCTTCGCCTGCTCGTGACCTGAATCCCGCCGCAGACCGGGTCGGCGTGCATCACCGCGGGGAGGGGCCGCATCTTTCCTGGACTCCCTGGCCCCTCGTCCATACAGTCCGAGCATGAGGCGGTGGGTCGCGTTGTTCGCCATCGTGATCCTCATGGGATGCACGGAATCGCCCCAGCCCACACCCCCCTCGTCGGCGGCGACTCCCATCCTCTCTTCGCCCGGGACCACAACCTCGGCCGAGCCGACGCCCTCGTCGGCCACGACGACGGTCGACGTTCCGGAGCCGGGACAGATGGTCGCAGCGTACGGTTCGTTGTGGGTGGAGAGTCACGAGGACGGCACGGTCTGGCGGATCGGACCGAACGGCGATGTGGCTGCTCGGATCGCCGACTCCACGTCGTCGCGGACTGATCAGCGCTTCAGCGCTCGATCGACCGCGATCGCTGCCGGGTTCGGCTCAGTGTGGACACTCACCGACGACGCCCTCGTGCGGATCGACCCGACGTCCAACAAGGTTGTAGGGAGCGTCCCGATCGCGGTTCCGCACGCGCTCGCCGTCGGCGAAGGCGCGATGTGGGTCGTCTCCGGTCCCGGCCAGGTCAGGCTTATCAAGATCGACCCTTCGACGATGCACGCGGACAACTTCGCCGATCTGGGAACATCGGTCGGCGCGATCGCGGTCAGCGCGGGCTACGTCTGGTTGGTCCGGTTCTCCGAAGCGGGAGGGATGGACCGGATCGATCCGACATCGGGCGCCTTGTCGGATCTGCCGGTCGGCTACAACGATCGCTTCCTCGTGGCGACGCCGCGATGGTTGTGGCTCATCAACACGGGAGGCGCGCAGCGCATCGACCCAACCGACGGAAGAGCCGTCGACGCACGATCTAGGAAGAAGGCGAGCGGATCGATCGGCGCGAGTTACTCTCACGGGGTCGTCTGGATCAACGACGGCGCGGCGGTCGGCTTCGACGCGAGATCGGGCGCCGTGGTCGAACGCATCTCGGCATTCACGGGCGTCAAGTGGTGGTGGACCGGAGGTATCGCGCAGCTCGGGCCACGCGTCTGGCTCGCGGATCCGGCTGGCGACCACGTTGTCGGGCTACCGCTGGACTAGGTGATGAACTTCAACGTCTTCTGGCTTGCCTCCCTGGCTTGCCTCCCTGGCTTGCCTCGCCGGACCGTCGACGGCTTGTCGGACGCACGATGGATCATCGGCCGGAACAGGGCTGGAGACGGGATACGTAACCGTGAGCACAATCGCTCCCATAGGACCCGGCAACGAGGTCGGGGATCCTCCTGGCCCCGTTGGTGAATGTGAGTTCGAGACCCCTGACGATCAGCGGAGTGGATATCGAGGGGCCAGGGATCGGAGACGTGGTGCAGGTTGTGGAAACGAAGCTTGCTCCGGATGGGCAAGGACTCGTTGCTTTCCCCGGCGGCATCTGGACGACCGATCCTGCAGCGGAACGCGAACACGATGGCTGTCATTCGCCGAGACTCGAACCGTCGATGGGTTCGTTCTACCTCCTGGAGCAACAGCCAAGGGTCTGGATAGTGATTCGCGGCATCAAAGAGGGCTCGTTCGCCGAGACGAGTCAGCCGGTCTCCTACGAGCAGAACGGGCAGGAATATCGCCAGGAAGCCTCGTTCTACTTCAAGGGCTCGGTCAAAGATGGCTCGGACGGTCCAAAGATGGACCCGAGTGAGGCGCGCTGCCTTTCAGAGACGACGCCACTCAACGAATATCGGCAATGAAGCCGAGGGTCTGCATTCCCATCAGGGTCTCGGAACGTGCGCCCGTGACGAAATGGCTCGGCCGAGTACGACTCCACGATTTGACCCCGAGATTTGACAGGGACTAGCCTCCAGACACCTGCCGAGGAGTCGATGGCACGGCATGTTCATTACGCGGGTTCGCGCGCCTCCGTACGTCCGGCAACGTGTCCTTCTTCGCCCCGTTTCACAGACACCCGCGACCTATTCTTGAACCTCGAGAAGTTCGACGTGCCGACCCTGATCCTGCACGGGAGGACGACCAGATCATCCCTGCGCCGATCTCGGCCATGAAGGCCATGGGGATCATCAAGGACGCGGAGGACATCATCTACTTGGGCGCGTCCCACGGCATCACGGCAACCCACCAGGAGGGGATCAACTCTGAGCTGCTGAGGTTCGTCGAGAGCTGGCAGCGTGGACTGAGGGAGGGGTCATGGCGACATCGGCATCAGATCCGGCTCCGAACACGATCGTGCTGATCCACGGCTTCTGGGTCACGCCTCGCAGCTGGGAGCACTGGAAGAGTCATTTCGAGGCCAAGGGCTACACGGTCTTGGCGCCCGCGTACCCAGGGTTCGAGGTCGAAGTCGAGGCGCTTCGCGCAGATCCGACACCGATCGAGCAACTCGAGGTGCCGGAGATCATCAACATGCTTGAAAACATGATCGGCAAGCTCGACCGTCCTCCGATCATCATGGGCCATTCGGCCGGCGGAGTGTTCACCCAGATCCTGCTCGACCATGGGTTCGGCGCGGTGGGGGTTGCGATCGACTCGGCCCCGACGGAAGGCGTCAAAGTGGTGCCGCTCTCGGAGGTCAGATCCGGGTGGCCGATCCTGAAGAACCCTGCGAACCGTCACCGGGCCGTCGGCTTCACTCCGGAGCAGTGGCACTACGTGTTCACGAACACGTTCGATGACGAGGAGTCGCTGGCGCTCTACGAGCGATACCACATCCCGGCCTCCGGCAAAGTCTTCTGGGGAAGCGCACTCGCGAACATCCACCCTGGCAAGGACGACACCTACGTCGACTACCACAATGACTCGCGGCCGCCGCTGCTGTTCATCGTCGGAAAGCAGGATCACCTCTTCCCTCCGAAGGTTGGGCATTCGAACGCGAAGCACTACAAGTCGAAGTCGGTCACCGAGGTCGTGGAGTTCGACGGACCACACCTGTTGCCCGCGATCCCGGGGTGGGAGGCCGTCGCGGACTTCGCGCTCGACTGGGCGTTGAAGCACGCGACACCCGCACCAGCGTAGAGCATCTGCGAAGGACGTCCATGAACGCAGGCTCCCGAGCAACACTGGAAGGGAGTTCCCGATGAAGATCGTCGTTGTCGGCGGAACGGGTCTCATCGGATCGAAGCTCATCGAGAAGCTTCGCGGGGAGGGTCACCGGGCGGAGTCGGCATCCCCGGCGTCGGGCGTCAACACGCTCACGGGGGAGGGCTTGGCCGCAGCCCTCGAGGGAGTCGCCGTGCTTGTCGACGTAACTAACTCCCCGTCGTTCGAGGACGCGGCGGTGCTGAGGTTCTTCCAGACGTCGACGCGCAATCTCCTCAAGGCCGAAGCCGCGGCAGGCGTCAGCCATCACGTTGCGTTGTCCGTCGTCGGAACCGAACGCCTATCCGAGAGCGGCTACTTCCGTGGGAAGACCGCTCAGGAGGAGCTGATCGAAGGGGCATCGATCCCCTACTCGATCGTCCATGCCACGCAGTTCTTCGAGTTCATCAAGAACATCGCGGACGATGCAACCGATGGCGACACGGTGCGCTTGGCGCCAGTCTTCGTCCAGCCGATCGCGGCCGATGATGTCGCGAGCGCGGTTCGCATGATCGCTGTGGGGTCTCCGGTCAACGGTATCGTCGAAGTGGCGGGACCACAGAGGCTCCGGCTCGACGAGCTTGTCCGACGATATCTCAGGGCACGCCACGATCCACGTGATGTGATCACCGATCCGGAGGCGCGGTACTTCGGCGCGAAGTTGAGCGAGCGAACCCTTGTGCCCAGCGACGACGCCATCCTCGCTGAGACCCGGTTCGAGGATTGGGTCGATCGGGCTGCGATCCAGACGCCTGCTTCCTGAGAGAGAGGGAGGGAACCGATGAGAGAACCATTGATCCCGGTCAGCGACATCCCTGCGACCGGAACCGCCTCGGCGGATCTGCTCGGGAGAGAGATCCTGGTCACGATGGTGAACGGGAAACCACGGGCCTTCGCCAACGTCTGCATGCACCATGGAGGTCCGCTTTCGCTCGAGGGTGACACGTTCGTGTGCGCGTGGCACGGCTCGACCTTCGACGCGCGCACAGGCCACGCGCTTTCAGGACCCGTCAGGCCCGATGCGAGACTGATCATGCTTCCCACTCGCATCGAGGAAGGGATGCTGGTCTACGTCTACGAGACCCACGAAGGTGACAGCCAAGCAAAGGGGTCGGCCGCTGCCGCCGGTGGTTGACCAGCCGCACCCTGCGTCGGGAACGACCTGGTATCCACGCGAGGCGGCGGCTGAGCGAGCTGGGGTCGAGCCTCAGTACGTGGTTCGACTGGTGGATCTCGGCATCCTAGCCCCCGAGGACGAGGGACGCTTCTCGTCGGGCGATGTGCGGCGTGTGCTCCTGGCGAAGTCGCTCGAGGACGCCGGGATCGCGCTCGAGGACGTGGCTACTGCCATCCAACGTGGTGCGTTGTCGCTCGACTTCCTCGACGCACCCGGCTTCGAGCGGTTCGCTCACCTCGCCTCAGAGTCGTTCCGGCAGGTCAGCGATCGGACCCGGATCC
>DATAEV010000236.1:0-2054 GCA_036257875.1 Actinomycetota bacterium
ACCTGGACACGTGCCCGGGTCCGGTTCGTCGGTTCTCGCGGACGCGCCCTGAGGCACGCGCGGGAAGGTGACGAACAGGACGTATGGATCCGTGCCTGTGTTGATGACCTGGTTCACTTCGCCCGGTCGCTCGATGAACGCCTGCCCGGCGGTGTACGTGGTGCTCTCACACTGGCTCCCGACCGACTTGTACACCGTGAGCGAGCCGTGCTGGACGACCACGATCGCGCCTCCCGGATGTGAGTGCCAACCCGAGGAGCCGCCCGGGTTGACGGTGATCTGCGCGATAGCCACGTCCGATCCGGCCTTGAGCGGGATCGTCCCGTCTGACGTATCCGTGCCCCGCGCCAACGGCATGTTCGTCAGTCCTGTTGGCGGCGTGGCCCCGCTGGTTGCGAGGGTCATCGTCGTGATCACGCCGGCGAGCCCGATGCTCATCAGTACCCATCCAACTGCGCGTTTCATGCCTCCTCCTTCCCGGATCTGTCGGTCCGGTTCCGTCGTTCCCGGGACTTGGGAACGTCTCCAACGTGAAGCGGTCGGCGTAAGGGAGCGCCCTCAGTGGGCATCCCGCAAGGTGCCCTGCGCATCTCCGTCAGGTCACTTGTGGAAGTTGAACGACTCGACGACGGGCACCGTCTGGTCCATCAGGTCCTGGAAATCGCTCCCCGCGCTTGGGGAGTCGCTCGCCCCGCTTGGGGCGTCAACCACGATCGTGACGGTGTCGCCGCTCGGGAGATCGAGGACGTAGAGGCGATCCTTATCGAACGGGCCGATCCCCCAGCCCTGCGGGCCGTCGGGGTCGCGCGTGACGAGCTGGAGCCCCTCCGGGCAGTTCATCGCCTTTCCCTGTCGGGCGGCAAGCTGAACGTCCACGTAGCTCCCTGTCGCCGCGCCGAGCGTCACCGGTCGGGGCTTCGTCGCGTCGAGCGCCGGGTGCGTCGAAAGCCACGTCGTCATCGCGTCGCTCGATGTGCCGACGCTCAGGTCCGGCCGGGTGGAGCAGTCCAACCTGCCCGCCCGAACGTTGCTGAGGACGATCAGATGCCCGCCCGGCACGACCGTCGAGTCCAGCGAGAAGTACCGGGCACCCTCACCCGACAACGCCCAGCTCTGGGGCACCGTGTAGGTGAACGGCGCCTTGAACTGGTGCGTACTGCCGCTCACCGAGGTCGGCGTCACCGAGGCCGTTGGTGTCGTGATGGGCACGTTCTGATCGCGGTCCGGCCCCAACACGAGAACGGCGACGATCAGCAGCACCAGCGGCACCGCGATGCCCACGGCGAGCGCCGCGATCCGTTTGTTCCTCGACTTCGCCTCTCGGTACTGATCGAAGCGCGTGAGCCTCTGTGGTGTCTTCGTGCTCGACATCTCCATCACCTCCACGGCGCGGTGGATGCCCTGCACCGCCCGGCGAGCACGGGTATCGAAGGTCATGCGTCGTCCTCCTCCAGGCGCAGCCGGCGAACCACGTTCTGCCGTCCGTCGTGCAGTTGCTTCTTCACCGTGCCAGTCGCGGTACCGAGGATCTCTGCGATCTCGGCGACCGATCGGTCTTCCAGGTAACGGAGCGCGATGACCTGCGCCTGCCGCCGCGGCAGGGATCGGACGGCCGCCCAGAACTCCGCATCATCGGCGGACAGCTGGGGCAGCGTGGTCGCGGCCCCTAGGGCGAACCTCGCCAGCGCACGCGCCTCGGCGTAGCGACGTCGGAACATCGACATCGACATGTTCGAGACGACGCGGCGCACCCAGAGGTCCGGCTGCTCGTATCCGGCGACGCGTTCCCAGTCGCGGTGCGCCGCCAGGAAGGCCTCTTGGGCGAGGTCTTCGGACGCCGTGCGGCTTCCCGAGAGCGCGAAGGCGAGTCCGACCACCGCCGGGAACTCGCGCGCGTAGAACTCCTCGAACGTCTCCGAGGAGCCCACGGCAGCCGCTCCGCCTCCGTGCACCACGGGGTTGCCTCTCTCCAGGTTTGGCCAGGTCATCGTCGCTCCACCCGGTCCATCGCGCGAGCAGGCTTCGGGGTTTACTGCAGCACCGGAGATGGCGTC
>DATAEV010000246.1:0-16167 GCA_036257875.1 Actinomycetota bacterium
GGCGGGATCCTCGGGGGACCGTCCGGGTTCTTCCGGCACGACGCAGCGCACCATCCGGACCTCGAGGACTTCGCGAAGCGGTACGGATCCTGAGCGCTACTGGTCCAGGCAGGTTCCGTACGCCAGGTCGCAGAGCCGCACGATCCTGATGTTGTCGAGCTGGTCCTCCGGGTAGTCGCCCGTCAAGGTCGACCCGTGCCAGGTCGTGATGACGCACATCGCGCTGCTGTTGCTCGGGGGAACCGGTCCGCATGGGCCGTTCGTCGCGTTGATCCCCCACGTGAAGCTGACGTTCGAGCCCTTCGCCACGAGCGAGCTCAGCGTGATGCCGTTCGTGTCGAACGTGTAATCCGTTCCCTGCTGGAGCCCGTCGACCGTGAGCCCGGAGATCGAGTCGACCGGGAGGGTCGGCGGCAGCTTGTTCGCCGCACACCCGAGCGCCGTCCCGAACTCGATCCACGTGTACGTCCCCGGGAGGATGTCGGCGTTCGTGTTGTTCTTCGAACAGGTCCCGTTCTGCGGCGGTGAGCCAGTCGCCTCCTGCGTGTCGAGGACGTCGACGATCGTGAGCGACGCGAACCCGATGATGTCGTACTTGTCGATGTTGCCCTGCTGATAGATCGTGCCCTGGCTCGGGGCCCCCGGCTCCGGCGACCCGGGCCCTTCCCAGTTGATCGGGAAGTCTCGCGACTGCCCCTCGAGGGTAGCGAGCGCGTTCCACACCTGAGAGTTCGGACCGTTCTTCCCACCGACGCCCCGGATGCCCGTGTCGGTGCAGACGTACGTCGGATCCGTGTACCGGAGGACGACGCTCGCGGGCCGGATCCCGTTGATCCACTGCGTCAACGTCGAGGTGCCGCCGGATTGCGATTGGCTGCACGTGTCGCCTGCCTGCACGTCCCACCCCTGTGGGTTCAGGCTCAGGAACGCGAAGTTGCCGCCATTCAGGCGGTCGTTATCGTACCAGAAGGAGCATGTCTGGCCGATCGCCGGCGTGCCGTTCGGCGGCACGGGACACGCGCCGGTGCCGAGGAGGCCGCTCAGCACGATCGGGACGGGGTTGTTGCTCCCGAGACCCCAGCTCGCGGTCGCGGTCGTCGTCACGGGGCTCTCGCGGTTGAAGCCGAGCACCGGGGCGAAGTAGAGGCCCTGCTGGCTGGTGTACTGGACGCTCACGTGACCCGACTGGGTCGCGCACTGCGTGATCGCGGTGATGTTCGCGCCGGAGACCTCGTCCGTGGTGATCGGCGAATTGGCCTGGACCTCGTAGTCCGCGGAGCTCTCGGGCGTGTCGAAGGGCGCCGGGCCGGGGATCACCCGCGCACAGGTGCGCGCCGCCGCGAGGGCGGCGGAGTCGGATCCGTTCACGAGCGCTCGGCGCCGGAGGTAGAGCCCGCCCGCGTCGACGCTCATCGCGACGGCCGCCAGGAGCACGACGAGCAGGATCGCCACGAGGATGGCGACCGCACCCGCCTGCTCCGTCGGCCGGTTCCTCGCGCGACCCTTCACGTCACACCTCGCACCGGAACGCGGCGGTGATCGTCGGGGTCAGCGTGATGTCCGGGAGCAGCGGGATCCGCACCGCGACGCTTCCGGCACCGCTCGCGGGGATCTGGTACTGAACCGTGACGTTCTCGCCGATGTTGGCGGCCGTGCACCGGCCGCCCTCCGACGACTGCACCTGGATCGTGTTCTTCAGGCTCGTCGGGATGTAGCCCACCGAGGCGTCGACGGTCGTCTCACGGGTCCCCTTGAAGCTCCCGACCGAGTTC
Source organism: Actinomycetota bacterium (assembly GCA_036257875.1). Lineage (GTDB taxonomy): Bacteria > Actinomycetota > UBA4738 > UBA4738 > HRBIN12 > AC-51. The sequence goes on from DATAEV010000246.1 coordinate 1,773, forward strand.
ACCGGCGCGCCGACCGCGGCGGCCCGACCGCCCTCCCGGACCGCCGTGCGGATCGACTGGACGCTCAGGAACGCGAGACCGAACTCGATGATCCCGAACAGAAGCATGAAGATGAGCGGCGCCAGGAGCGCGAACTCCACGGCCGATGCTCCGCCCTCGCCGCGGAGTCGCCTACCCACGGACGTGCTCCCGGTACAGGGCCTCGAGGGCTTCGTTGAACGTCACCGCGTCCCGCCGCGCGCGTCGCTCGATTGCCTCGTAGGGCACCCCGAGCTCGCGCAGCTTGAGGCTGTTCTGAACGAGCCGGTCGAAGCGCAGCAGATCGACGGGGGCAGCGTCGTCCGGTACCCGGTCGGCGGGTCCGTTCCTGTTGCTCTCTTTGTCCTTCCGGAACAAGGCCACCGCGGTTCCCTCCCCGGTTTCGCTGCGGCTGCCCCCGATTCGTACCCCCCAGGTGGCCTACGCCGAATCCGTCGAAGGGCCTACCACGCATAGAAATCCCGTGAAGGGTTCAGCCGAGGATCGAAGCCCGGCTACGGCCGGATGAGAACCGGCGTGCCGAGCTGCAGCAGCGGCTTGAAGTGAGCGAGCGACCATTCGGACACGCGGACGCAGCCCGCCGAGACGCTCTGACCGATCGACGAAGGGTCGTTCGTGCCGTGGATCGCGAGCTGGTTGCCGCCCGACCATCCCGCCGGGAGCCGCGGTTGGATCCCACTGATGCCGAACGCGAACGATCCGAGCGCGCTCCCCGAACCGAACGGGACGCGGTCGGTCACGACGTAATCACCCGGAGGCGTCGGGGACCAGGAGGAGCCGGTCGCGGCCGTGACGCGGTACCGGAGCTGCCCGCGCTGATAGACACGAACGGTGTGCTCGGAGAGGTCGACCGAAACGACGACGCCGGTCGTCTCGTGCTTGAGGCCGTGGAGCGGGATCCACCCGAAGGTCCTGGGATACACGTAGGGGAGCTGCACCTTGCCCCAGTCTCGGTTCGCGCTCGTTTCCTCGACCCAGAGTGTGATCGGCACGTGGTAGTACTTCGAGGTCGCTGCGACGACGCCGGTCTTCGGTGACGACGACCACGGACTCCGGTGCGCGACGATCCCTGCACTTGGGACGTCTACCAGGAGCTGCGGCCCGGCTGGGATCCCGGGCGCAGTCGCCGCGGGTTTGGGCGCCGCAACGACGGCAACCACGTTCGCGGGGTGACGCCGGTGCTTCGGCCGATCCGGCCGTGCGACGGTGCGTGGCGGGTACGGCTGGTCATGGACCAGGGCGACCGGGATCCCCGCCCACGGTGCGATGTCGGTCTGCGCGGGAGCTGTCGTTGCACGCTCCGCCGCGAGATGTGCGACCGCAGGGGTCGCGATGCCGAGGATGCCGGCGAGAGCAGTCGCCAGCCACGACATCTGCAGCGTCGATCGTCCGACGGTCCGCATGCGTGGTGCATCGGCGTCATCCACACCCCCACTGAGTCGGAAGTTCGACCGTGGGCGGGGGACACCCGGACGGGCTACGCTCGCTATCGGTTCCGGATCGCCCGAACGGAGCGCAGATACGTGACCAGGAGGACGAGATGAGCGACGCGATGCACACGACGGCCCGCGAGCTGGTTGCCCCCGGCAAAGGCATCCTCGCCGCAGACGAATCGACCGGGACGATCAAGAAGCGGTTCGACCAGATCGGCGTCGGGTCGACCGAGGATCTTCGCCGGCGCTACCGTCAGATGCTCCTCACCACCCCCGGTCTGGGCGAGCACATCAGCGGGGTCATCCTGTTCGACGAGACGATCCGCCAGGCCACGGACGACGGTGTGCCTTTCGTCAAGGTGCTCGAGGCCGCCGGTTCGATCCCCGGGATCAAGGTCGACACGGGAGCGAAGCCACTGGCGCTGTTCCCAGGCGAGGCCGTGACCGAAGGGCTCGACGGGTTGCGCGAGCGGCTCGCGGAGTACGTGGAGCTCGGAGCTCGCTTCGCGAAGTGGCGGGCGACGATCCTGATCGGGGAGGGGATCCCGACCGACTTCGCGATCGTGGCGAACGCACACGCCATGGCGCGCTACGCGGCCCTCTGTCAGGAGGCGAACGTCGTGCCGATCGTGGAGCCGGAGATCCTCATGGACGGCGCCCACGACCTCGCCGCGTGTGAGGACGCCACGGGCCGGACCCTCGACGCGCTGTTCCAGCAGATGCACGAACACCGGATCGATCTGCCGGGCTCGTTGCTGAAGGTGAACATGATCGTCCCCGGGAAGGATTCGCCGACGCAGGTGACCGATCGCGAGATCGCCGAGGCGACGATCCGCTGTCTGACGGCACACGTGCCCGCCACGATCCCCGGGATCGTCTTCCTCTCGGGCGGCATGTCGGACGAGGAGGCCACGAACCGGCTCAACGAGATGAACAAGATCGGTGGGTCCCCGTGGCAGCTCTCGTTCAGCTACGGACGGGCGCTCCAGCATCCGGCGCTGACCGCGTGGGGCGGCGATGAGGCCAACGTCGCAGCGGGCCAGGCCGCCCTCGCGCACCGCGCGACGATGAACGGCCTGGCCCGGAGCGGTTCCTATGACCCGTCGATGGAGACCGCGGCCTGAGGCGGCCGCATCGGGTCACCTCACTCGCAACCCGGTGACCTTGCGGACCCGGACGTCGCCGGAGACCGACGACGCGTCGAGCACGAGCCGGAGGTCTTCGGCCGTGGGGCCGGACGACGGCTCGAGGTCGCAGGTCACCTCGCCGGAGGTCGACGACAGATCCAGGTAGACGTCTGCCCCCTCGATGATCCCGGCCTCGACGTCACCCGACACGGTCCGGATCGTCGTCTTGCCGTTCGCGACGACGGCGACCGTGACGTCGCCCGAGGCGGTCGCGAGGCTCGTGTCGCCCTCGATCCGGCCGATCGAGAGATCGCCTGAGGCGGAGCGGCACGCGCTCGTCGCGCCGACGCGGCCGACCGACAGGTCGCCCGACGCGCCGTGGAACCGAAGGCTGCCGCCGATCTCTTCGCCCGTGACGTCTCCGCTCGCCGTCTTCGCCGTGACGTTCTGCGTGACGTCGTCGAAGCGGAGGTCGCCGGACCCGCTCCGGTAGGAGAGGGCGACGATCGTGCCGCTCACCTCCAGGTCGGCGGCGCCCGTCGAGACGTCCAGCGTCGTGCCCGCCGGGACGACGACCGTCACCTCCAGGTCGCGTCCGGACGAGAAGAGGCTGAACCACTTCTTGCCCCGGTAGGCCACCGAGAGCCGGTCGCCGCTCGGTCGCTCGTCGAACGTCACTTCGAGGCCGTCGGCGCGGGCCCCCTCGACGTGGACGGTGGTGACCGGGGCGTCGTGCACTTGGACGGCGACCGTGCCGGCCGGAACCTGCAGATCGACGGTCAGCGGGTGCGAGGTTGGAAATCGATGGTCCATGGTCGTTCTCCTTCCTTGTCAGCTGCGGGCGTAGCCCTTGATCCGGTTGCCGCTCGCTCTCATCCGCTGCGGCGGGCGGTCGAGCGCGCCCTTCGCGGATCGCACGAGCCACGCGTTCACCGAGACGCCGTCGGCGTTGGCGGCCGCCTCGACGGCGGTCTTCAACGAGTCGGACATCCGAAGCGTGAGCCGCGTCGTCTCGCCTTCGTCCTCAGCCGGCTCTGCCGATGCCTGCGTCTCCGGAGCGCCGACGTAGACGAGGCGCGCGTCTCGGCCGGCCACACGAACCTCGACATGGCCGGCGGCGAGCTGCTCGCCCAGCTCGAGCGAGGCCTCGCCGAGGACGTCGAGCAGACGGATCTGGACCGACGCTGCGAGCGGTCGCCCTAGACGTTCGACGGTCGCGGCCGTGGCCTCGTCGGAGCCGGCGAGCGCCTCAAGGTCACCGAGGATCGCGTCGAGGTGCGGCCCAAGGTCCATCAGCGAGCCTGCCGTCGGTCGCGTCCGGGGTTGATCGTGGTCCCGTACATGGCGTCCCCCTGTGTCGGCTTGCCGCCTCGATGACGGCGTGATGACGTCACTATGACGTCATAGCCTCGCGGGTGTCAACCCCCGCGCCGGCGATAGGGTCCGGACCCGTGAAGCTGCTGTTGATCGGCGGAACTCGCTTCTCCGGCCGCGCGCTCACTGGGCTCGCGCTCGAGCGGGGCCACGACGTCACCGTCTTCCACCGAGGTACCGGCGACGAGGATCCCTGGCCCGATGCGGAGCACGTCCACGGCGATCGCGCGGACGGGTTCGGGGTGCTCGCCGGTCGCTCGTTCGACGCGGTCGCGGACATGTGCGGGTACGTCCCGCGCGAGCTCCGGGCCTCCTGCGCGGCTTTCTCCGACGCCGGCCTCTACGCGTTCGTGTCATCGCTGTCGGTCCATCGGGACGACGCCCGGCCGGGCGCGACCGAGGACGACGACGTCTACGGACCGCCGTTCCCGGATACCGAGGAGATCCGGGAGGACACGTACGGTCCGCTGAAGGTTGCCTCGGAGGTTGCGGTACGGGACGCGTTCGGCGAGCGCGCGCTGGTCGTTCGCCCGGGGCTCATCGTCGGTCCGAACGATCCCACGGACCGTTTCACCTACTGGGTTCGACGCGTGGCGGTGGGTGGGGAGGTGCTGACGCCGGCTCCTCCCGACTATCCGGTCCAATGGATCGATGCGCGCGACCTGGCAGCCTTCGTGCTCTCGCTCTGCGAACGGGCGATCGGGGGCACGTACTCGGTCGTCGGCCCGCCGGTCGCGATCGAGCAGCTCATGAACACGTGTCGGAACGAGAGGGGTTCGGATGCCGCCTTCACCTGGGTCCCCAAGGCCTTCCTCGACGAGCACGGGGTTACAGCCTGGTCCGATCTGCCGCTCTGGATCCCCGATCTGCCGGGCCTCAACCGGTTCAACGCCACGCGTGCGGTGGCCGCGGGCCTACAGACCCGGCCGCTCGCGAGCACGGTCGCCGACACGCTCGCGTGGGACCGTGAACGGCCCCAGGAGTGGCCGATGAAGGCTGGCTTGGCCCCCGAACGTGAGCGCGAGATCCTGACCGCCTGGCACGCTGTAGCCTGATCGGGCAGATATACGCCATCTGGCCTACGTCGAAGGGTGTTCCTGCACCTTGACAGCCTATTTCCGCGCAACCACGATGTTCCAACTATGCGTTGGCCTGCGCGGATGCGCGAGGAGAGGGGCTTCACGCTCGTCGAGCTCATGATCAGCATGGTGATCATCACCCTGCTGATCGGTGCGATCGGCAGCGCGCTGGTGGTGAGCCTGCGCACGACCGATGTGACCAACCAGCGCTTAGCAGAGAACCACGACGTCCAGATCACGTCTTCCTACCTCGCTAACGACGTGCAGAGTGCCTCGAGCGTCTCGGTTGCGAACGCGGCAACCGATTGCTCAGGGGCATTCACTACGTTAGTGACCTTTACCTATTGGGCGCCTGGAAATCCGCCCACGCCGACTGGCCCTACCGCGGTGTACAAGTGTGGGACTACCAGTGGGGAAACGCGGGTCACCCGCACGTTCAACGGGGCCACGATCGTCGTGGCGCACTTCGCAGGAGCAACGAGACCCGACATCACCGTGGCTTACGACCCGGCGCAGCCCACTGTCCCGGTGTCGGTCAAGATGACCTTTGCGAAGGGGAGCGACTGCACGCTCGATTGCAGCTACACGCTCTTCGGTGCTCGTCGGAGCTTCAACCGGGCGACGGCCGGAGCCGGCAGCTCACCAATCGGCGACGTCGTGCTGTTGTCGACCGGAACGTCGAGTCCACTCTGGGTCCAGGGAAGCTGCCCGAACGGTGGCACCGATCCGACGACGGACTGCTTCGCTGACCCTCAGACCATCGCGCTGCCGGCGGCCGACGTGACGACGACCGGTTGGACGCCGTCTCCCGCATCGCCCTCGTCGATCTTCGACAAGCTGAACGATCGCTCGGACGCCACGTGGATCTCGACGAGCATGCAGAACAAGATCGCGACGATGAATCTCTCGGCGGTTAGCCCGCCCGGCGGCTTGAACCCCACCGTCGAGATCCGCGCCGCGAGCGTTGGAGCAGCTGCCAAGCTCAAGGTCCACATCTACGACAGCACGACCGGGAACGAACTCCTCGCATCTGGTCAGATCAACGTGAACAGCAGCATCGACAACTCTCCGGACTGGACCCTGAGCGCCGCCGAGAGAGCCCTGATCCCTGACGCCGCCTATCAGCATCTGGCTCTCGGGATCGAGATGACCAACAACAAGAGCGTCAATGTGTACGGAGCGGCGTTGAACACGGGAGGCCCCGGCCTGCTGACGATCAAGGGGCCTCTCCTCGTTAACGCCCCGATCTCGACGGCGGTCAGGCTCACCGGGACGAAGGGCGCGCTGAAGCTCTCGATCATCAACGGGGGAGACTTCAAGATCTTGAGCCCCGGAGCGTGCTCCGGCTGCAACCACACCACGGTGGCGTGCACGGGGTGTACGTGGGCAAGCGGGACACAGCCATGGACGAGCTACACGACCAGCATCCCGGATCCGCTCCGGTCGCTCCCCGCACCCGATCCAGCAACGCTGGGCACGGGCAGCTGCAACGGGAGCGGCGTCTGTTCGCCGGGTGTGTACTCGTCGACGCTCTCGCGGACCGCGAACACTTCGCTGCAACCGGGCATCTACTACCTGCAGAACGGGATGTCGATCACGGGAACCGCGTCGCTTACGTGTCCATCCTGTACGGGCGGGCAGGGCGTGCTCATCTACAACGCGGCAGGATCTGTCACGTTCGCAGGCTCTTCGAATGTCAACCTTCCGGCCTCCAACACAGGCGTCTACAAGAACATCTTGATGTTCCAAGCGCGGTCAGACACGAATGAAGTGAAGATCGCGGGGAACTCGGGGAGCGGCACGACGAACGTTCTCGGCGGCGTCGTCTATGTCCCCAACTCGGTGCAGGTCACCCTCGCCACGGGGAGCGCATCGCTCACAGCGAGAGCGATCGTGGCGCAGAACATCAAGGTGTCCTCGGCGGTCACGATCGGCTGAGAGAGCGATGCGAAGACCCGCGATCCATCGCGACGAAGGGTTCAGCCTCGCGGAGATCCTCGTCACCATCGTCATCGTTGGGATCACGTTCACGGCGATCCTCGGGGGCTTGATGACGTCCATCCGAGTCTCGGATCTGCAACGCGCCGAGGCTACCGCCGATGCCGTCGCTAGGTCGGCCGCCGAGTTGGTGAAGGACAGCATCAAGAACCCGTACGTGAACTGCGCAGGGGCCGGGGCGTATTCGCTGGCTGGGCTCACTCCACAGCCCGGCTACTCGGCAACGATCACGAGCGTTGAGTATTGGGACGGTGCCGCCCCGGCCGCAACTGGAACGTACACGCTCGCCTCGCACATCCAGTCCACGTGTCCGGTGAGCGGCGACAGCGGCTTGCAGCGGATCACGATCGTAGCGACGTCCTCGGACGGCCAGGCTGCCGAGACCGTCCAGATCATGAAGAGGAAGGTCTCATGAACGTCCGCGACGAAGACGGGCAGGCATTGGTGCTGGCCCTGGCGTTCCTGATCTTCTTCGGTCTCGTGATCGGAGCGATGCTCGCGTTCGCCGGAGCGAGCGTACGGTCGACCGAACGGCTCCGCGAGCAACGATCGACGGTGTACGCGGCGGACGGCGCTACCGACGCGGCGATCCAGCTCGCGTTGAAGAACACGACCGTCGGTGGGTACGCGGACCCCCGTTGCCAGGCGGCCATCCCGACGGCGGCGACGGGCCAGATCCTGCTAACGACGACAGCCACCACGAGCGATGCCACCGTTGAGAACGTCGTGTGCACATGGTCGCAGGATCAGTTCCAACCAGAACGAACGGTGACGTTCACGACGTTCGCTGGAGGTGGTTCCTCGCCCGTGGTGCAGGCGACCGTGCTGTTCCACGACACCCAGAGCCCGGTTACGGTCAACGTGCTCTCCTGGACCTACTGTGGGCACAGCACGTCGTGTTGAGACCCCGAGACCTTCGGTCGTAGCTGGGCCCGACCGCGACTGGCATACTCCGCTCGATGGCTGAGATCACTCCCGCTGAGATCGAGCCCTTCCTGTGGCAGCTCTGGGAGGCGAAGGGGACCGACCTGCTCTTCACGGTCGGGATCCCTCCGATGCTTCGCGTGGACGGCATGATGCGTCCGGCCGAGGGCGCTCAGGTTCTTGAGGCCGACGATACTGAGCGCATCGTGACCTCTCTCCTTCCGCCCGAGGCCGCGGAGGAGTTCCTCAAGGAGAAGGACGCGGACTTCTCCTTCGGTTGGGAGGATCGGGCCCGATTCCGCGCGAACGCGTTCGTTCAACGAGGCGCGATGGGACTCTCGTTGCGGCTCATCCCATTTCGTATCCCGTCGATCGAAGAACTCGGACTACCCGAAGTCGTGAATCGCTGGGTGCAAGTCCCTCGCGGGCTCGTTATCGCCACGGGTCCGACCGGTGCTGGGAAGTCGACGACGCTCGCTTCTATGGTCGACCAGATCAACCAGCAGCGCCACTGTCACATCATCACGATCGAGGACCCGATCGAGTACGTCCATCAGCACAACAAGGCTGCGGTCGAGCAACGTGAAGTCGGAATCGACACGAGCTCTTTCGTGCGCGGGATCCGTTCTGCTCTACGGGCCGATCCCGACGTCCTTCTCGTGGGAGAGATGCGCGACCTCGATACGATCCAAACGACCCTGACGATGGCCGAGACCGGTCACCTCGTCCTCGGCACCCTGCACACGAACGACACCAGCCAGGCCGTCGATCGATTGGTCGATGTGTTCCCGACAGGCCGCCAGGCTCAGATCCGCGTGCAACTCGCGAACTCGCTGACGGGCATCATCTATCAGCAGTTGCTCCCGAAGATCGGCGGCGGACAGGTAGCGGCGTTCGAGGTTCTCGTCGCCACGCATGCGACGCGGAGTCTGATCAGGGATGGGAAGAGCAATCAGCTCCGGAATGTCCTGCTCACCGGGCAGAGCGAGGGGATGCAGACCCTGGAGGGGGCGTTATCCGATCTGGTGGTGCGAGGGCTCGTGACCTACGACGAGGCGATCGGTCGCAGCCTCTATCCGAAGGAAGTCGTCCAGCCGGCTGCAACACCAACTCAGGTCTGAGCCGTAAGAGGGCGAGGGCCGGGCGATCCGCCCGGCCCTCGTTCCTGTTCAGAACGACGTGCTAACAGATGCTCGCGGTGACGTCACCCGTCGTGGGGTCGTACGTAACCGTGTAGCCGCCCGACGCGTTCGTGAGTGTCGTACCTGCAAGACCTGGCTGCGCGCGCAGGAACCGGTCCGGGGCGCTCGTGAGCGTCGGATCCAGATCCGCGGGGTAGCTGCCGTTCTTTGCCAGGTACGCCTCGACCGCCACGTCGACCGTCTTGACGTCGCTCTTGCACGCCGCGACGTTTCCCTTGTCGGTGATGCCGCCAACGGCGAAGATCACGATCCCGGCGAGAACGCCGAGGATCACGATCACGATCATGAGCTCGATCAGCGTGAACCCTGCTTCCGATCGCGCTCTCTCGATCGCTCTGTGCATGATTCCTCCTCTCCATGGAACCCGTTTAGCTACGCACGTCTACATCCGTCAAATGTGGGCGTGGCTCATCCCTCCCTCCGTCACCCGCAGGCCGGTCTGCGTCCCCCGAGTCGCCATCAGACCTGCACCTGCTTGTAGATGCCGTACATCGCGGAGATCAGCGCGACCGCGACGAACCCGACGGCCAAGCCCATGAAGATGATCACGGCGGGCTCGAAGAGCGATGTCAACCGTTGGATCTTGTACTCGAGCTCTTCGCCGTAGTATTCGGAACCGACGGAGAGTTGCTCGTTCAGGGTTCCGGTGTTCTCGCCAACCTTGATCATCTGGATGACGGCCCCGGGGAAGAGCTTCGTGTCGCTCATCGGCCGTGCGAGGCCTTCGCCCCGCATCATGGCGCCGTGGACGTTTGCCAGGCCCTCCTGGAAGACGACATTCTTCGTCGCGTCGCCGAGCACGCCCATCGCCTCGGGGAGCGGAACGCCGGCTTGCATCATCGTGGCGAGCAACCGGCAGAAGCGCTCAACGATCGCGAAGAGCATCACCTCACCGAGGATGGGAAGACGCAGGAGCAACCGGTCTTTCGCTCTTCGACCACGCCGTGTCCGCACGAGGGCCATCGGGATCGCGACGATCAGGAAGAGGACCGCGATGATGTAGAGCCAATCGTTCGATACGAAGTCGGTGAACGAGATCAGCATCCGCGTCGGGAGCGGGAGGGTCGCGTGGAACCCTTGGAAGAACGTCTTGAACCGAGGCAGGACGAACGTCGAGAGCACGATGACGGTGCCGATCGCCATCACGAGGATGACCAGGGGGTACACGAGCGCGCTCTTGATCTTGTTCCGGGCTTCGAGGTCGCGCTTGATGTAGCCAGAGAGCTCACTGAGGACGTCGTCGAGGCTCCCGGTGAGCTCGGCGGCCCGGACCATGTCCACGTAGAACTTCGGGAACAACGTCTCGTAGGGGCGGAGGGCCTCGGAGAACGTCTCGCCGGTGATCAGCGATTCGCGAACGCCCTGGAGCACCATCCGTAGCGTCTTGTCGTCGGCCTCCTCCTCGATCACCTCGAGCGCCTCGATCAACGGGATGCCGGCCCGCACGAAAGCCGAAAGCTGTCGTGAGAAGTGCATCAGCTCGCCTTGGGGGAGCTTCTCTTTGGTGATCTCGAACTTCAGGACGTTCCGCTTCGGCTTGAGCTGGCTTACGGTGAAGCCCTGCTCGACGAGCCCGGCCATGGCCGTCTTCAGGGAGGTGGCCGTGGCAACCCCACGGGCCTTGGTGCCCGTCTCGGTCGTCGCCAGATACCTGAACTTGGCCATCGCGCCTCAGATCACGTAGATGTTCCGGAGGACCTCGGAGATGGTCGTCATGTCGTTGGCGACCAACTGGATGCCGCTGTCGCGGAGCGTTCGCATGCCCTGCTCCACAGCCAGCTCCTGGATCTCCTCGTGGCGTGCCTTCTGGCTGATCAGCGCCCGCATCCCGTCCGTGACGGTCAGCAGCTCGTACACGCCGATCCGGTCCTCGTAGCCCGTGCGGAGGCAGAAGTTGCAACCCTCGCCGTGCCAGAACTCCTGCTTCTCGGGACCGCCCATGCGCCGGTAGAACTCGATCTCTTCGATGGGAGGCTCGAACGTGACGCTGCAGTACCGGCAGATCCTTCGCACGAGCCGCTGACCCACGACGCCGATGACCGACGAAGCGACCAGGAAGGGCTCGATGCCGAGATCGAGGAATCGCTCGAGCGCGCCGGCGGCGTCGGTGCCGTGCAAGGACGTGAGGACCAGGTGTCCCGTGAGCGCCGACTGGATCCCGATGCGCGCCGTCTCGGCGTCGCGCATCTCGCCGACGAGGATGATGTCCGGGTCCTGACGGAGGATCCCTTTCAGCCCGCCGGCGAACGTGACTCCGGACTGGTCGTGGATCTGGATCTGGTTGATCGACGGCAGGACGTATTCGACCGGGTCCTCGACCGTCATGATGTTGCTCTCGCTGTTGTTGATCTCTGTGAGTGCGGCGTACAGGGTCGTGGTCTTGCCGCTTCCCGTCGGTCCGGCGCAGATCACCATGCCGAACGGGGCACGGATCAGTCGTGAGAAGCGATCGTGGGTCTCGTCGGGCATCCCGAGGTCGCCCAGACGGAAGAGTGAGCGGTTCTTGTCGAGCAGCCGCATCACGCTCTTCTCGCCCCAGATCGTGGCGGTGGTGGAAACGCGGATGTCCAGGGGGCGGCCGTCGACCTCCATCGCGATCTGACCGTCTTGCGGCTTGCGCCGCTCGACGATGTCCATCCCCGCCAGCACCTTGATGCGGCTGATGACGGACGCGCCCATGTTGGCCGGGAGCGCCAGCACGTCGTGCAGGGCTCCGTCGATGCGGTACCGGACGCGGACGCGCGCGTCCTGGGGCTCGATGTGGATGTCGGAGGCGCGGTCGCGCACGCCTTGCGTGATGATGAGGTTCACGACCTGGACGACCGGAGCGTCGATCCCGGCGTCGGATTCGGTCACTGTCCGCGCTGTGATCGCCTCGGCCGCGAGGAATGCGTCGACGTGACGACTCACGCCGGCCAGTGCTCGGTAGGACTTGTCGATCGCTCGGCGGATGTCCGACGGCGGGGCGATCATCGGTACGACGGCCAACCCCGCCGATCCGCGCATCTGTTCGACGGCCGCGGCGTCTTGTGGGAACGCCATCGCGATCTGCAGACCGTCGTCGGTCCGTCGCACCGGGATCGCGACGTTGGCGCGCGCTATCGCCTCGGGAACCAGGGCGATCGCGTCGTCCTCAGGCGTGCTCTGTCGCAGGTCGGCGAGCGGCAGGTTGAGCCGGGTCGCCAGCACGCGTGCGAGGTCGAAGTCGTCGATCGCGCCGAGTTCCACGAGCAGTTCGCCGAGGCGCTTTCCGGAGGCGGACTGCTGCAGGAGCGCTTCGTCGAGCTGGCTCGAGGCGATCAGCTGGCTCTCGATCAGGAGCTCACCGAGCATCGGGATCCCTGCAGCGCTCGGATCTGCGACGGTCGGTCCAGTCGGTGCGGCAGGGATGGCCCAACGAACCCCCTCCGGGTCCCCGGTTTCCGATGACAGGTCGGCGGTTGCCTCCGCCTCGGGTTCGTTCTTGTTGACGCGCAAAACGACGTTCCTCTCCGAGCACGTCCGGGAGCCTTCTTCCCAACAGGGAGGCCGGGAAGGTCACCCTGTTGGGGGACAACTGCCCCCCCAGATGTCCGATATGGGTCGTTATCCTTGCGCGACATCGGCTCGCCGCGCTACCTCCGAACGGCTACGTCCTTTGACGTGATCGCAGGTGGCAAAGGGTTTAGGGCGGGGCCGTTAGGCGTATGCAGGGTCGCTCCAGGCGTTGCATGATGACGCGGCCTGCTTGAGGAGGACCATCCGCGCGTGAGGCGTCTGGGCTCCTATCCGGCTGTTTCCACCGCCCTGCTTCCCTACGTGATCTCGCGTCTCGTCGTGGCGACGGCCGCGGTCTTCGTTCTGGTGCTCGTCCCGGGACACCAGGGTGGGATGGCCTCCGTGTTCACCTCCTGGGACGGCCAGTGGTACTTGAGCATCGCGGAGCACGGATATCTGCCCGGCTCTGATGTCGTTCGGCCGGGCGCCCCGCCCAACGCCGACACGAGCGTCGACGGAGCCGTGGCGTTCCTTCCCGCATATCCGATGGTCGTTGCCGCCGTCGGCGTCTTCGTTCCGGGTCCTCTGGACGCGGTAGCGGTCGCCGCCGCGTTCGTGATCGGGGGCGCCGCGACCGTCGCCTTCGCCCAGCTCTGCGGGGTGCTGCGGCCAGAGGACGAAGCTCGTCGAGCGGTGCTGCTGTTCTGCTTCTTCCCCGGCGCGTTCATCCTGTCGTTCGCGTACCCGGAAGGCCTCGTGATCCTCCTGGCGTGCCTGTGTCTCCTTGCGCTCCTGCGCCACGCCTGGCTCGCGGCCGGCGTCACCGCAGCGTTGGCGTCGGCGGCCCGGCCCAACGGGCTCGCCCTGACGGTGGCATGCGCGGTCGCGGCGGGGATCGCGATCCGTCAGGACGACGATCGCTCGTCACTCGTCGCGCCGATCCTGGCCCCGCTGGGGTTCCTCGCGTTCCTCGGCTATCTCTGGTGGCGGACGGGCGAGGTCGGCTACTGGTTCCGGGCGAACCACGCGTACTGGCACGATCGGATCGGATGGTGGCCCGAGTTCCGGGTGATCGTGAGCGGCGCCCGCAGGGGGGGCACAGAGACGAGCCGGCCGTTGCTGTTCTTGGGTCTCATGGCGGGGTTCGCCCTGCTCATCGTGCTGGTGATCCTGTTGCTGCGAGCTCGTTTGCCGGCCCCGATCGTGGCCTACGCGCTTTCGTACGAAGCGCTGGCGCTGCTCTCCGGAGCGCTGGCTCCCCGCCCGCGTTTCATCTTCACGGCGTTCCCCTTGGTCATGGCGCTCGCGTTCGCCGTGAAGGGGCGCCTCTTCGACATCGTCCTCGCGATATCGAGCGCGGCGATGGTCACCTTGGTCTTCTTCTACACCGTGACCTACTTCCAAGGCCGTTTCCTCGTGGCTCCGTGAGTGATCAGATCGCCGGTCTGTAGCCTTCTCGGTATGCCGACCCGCGACGACATCCGCAACGTGGCCATCGTTGCCCACGTCGACCACGGGAAGACGACGCTCGTCGACGCGATGCTCTGGCAGTCCGGGGCGTTCCGTGCGAACCAGGAGGTCGCGGAGCGCGTGATGGACTCGATGGACCTCGAGCGCGAGAAGGGCATCACGATCCTCGCGAAGAACACCGCGGTGCGGTGGCAGGGCGTGAAGGTCAACATCGTCGACACGCCCGGGCACGCGGACTTCGGCGGCGAGGTCGAGCGGGCGCTCACGATGGT
>DATAEV010000308.1:0-6360 GCA_036257875.1 Actinomycetota bacterium
TACGTCGACAAGAACATCGACCCGGGCGACTTCCTGGGCGCGATCATCAAGGTCGCCGACCGTGAGATGGTCCTGCAGGGGCCGGTCGCGGCCGCGGTCGGCCAGATCGCCGACAGCATCGACCTTCGCCGCGATCTCGACGTCCGCCTCACGGGTCGCGAGCGTGAGGTCCTCGCGGTTGCCGCCGAGGGCCTGACCGCCCGACAGATCGCCACGCGGTTGGGGGTTCGCGAACGGACCGTGACCACGCACCTCGGACGGATCTACGGGAAGCTGGGGGTGGGCAACCGGCTCTCCGCGATCCGGATGGCCGCCCGTTCCGGGATGGTCAGCGTCGGCTCAGCCGAGTAGTTACGACCGAACGAACACTTCGCCGTCGTCGTCCTGGTAGACGCGCGTCCAACCGGAGCCTTGCGCTTCCAGATCCGACAGCAGGTCCCAGTTGTCGGCGGCGATGATGACGTCCGGGTTCACCCTCGCCAGGACCTCACGCCAATCCGCGCCGGCGAATCCGACCTGTCCGTACTCGTCCCAGATGTCCTTCGGGATGATCTCGATCCGGGAGTCGACGAACACGGGGTTGTCCGGCGTGCGGTACTCGAACCACGAGCCCCATGGCTGATGGACGAACATCTTCGATCCTGAGGGGATGTTCTCTAGGACGTAAGACGTGATCCCCGGAGGCGCCTGGCTCAACAGATCGTTCGGCCGCCACCAGGGAAGCAGGATCACGACGGCGACCAGCATCGCGGCGATGATGCCCACCGCGGGGGCCTTGGGTTCCCTGGCGGGAGGCGTGGCTTCGACGGCGGCCGCGGGGAACAGCTCGGCCAGGACGACCGGGGCAACCATCGCCCACCACACGATCGCCCGTTGCGCGGACATCGCGAGCAGGAAGAACACGGCCAGCCAGAGCAGCGTCGTCCATCGCGTCGGTGTGCCGCGCCGAGCGAGGATGGCGACCACGGCGAGCGCGGAGCCGATCATGAACAGGCCCGAGACGTCGGTCGCCGTGACGGGAGCCCATTCGCTGATCGTGTCCCTGATGATCGGGTTGGTCGAGAGGTCATACGCGTACCGCCACACATCGACCCCGAACGGGTTCAACAACGTCGCGGCAACGGTGGCCAGAGCCACCCAGAGCAGTCGCCGGGAGCCCGGAACGTGCTGCCGGGCGTCCTGGATCCACGCCAGCCCGACGATCAGCGGGAAGATCGTGAAGCTTCCGTGGACGTTGGCGCAGACCGCAGCCAGCACCGGGATCAGGTAGAGGCGGCGTGGGGCTATCTCCCGAGAGGCGAGCGCCCAGAGCGCGACCGCGAACAAGGGCAAGGCGACGAGCTGCGGGCGCATCGCCAGGGTCGGCGAAGCCACGAGGAACCCGGTCACGGTCAGGAGGCTCGAGGTCCGCACGGACGCGCCTCGGGCGCGGCAGGCGAGGTAGACGAACCAGAACGAAGCTCCGACCAAGACGGCCTGAAGGAACCCGAGCGTGGCCCAGCCGCCGTACCGGTGGCCAAGGGCGAGGACGATCTGGGCTCCCCATTGTTGATCGAGCCATGGATGTCCGTAGACGCTGAAGGTGTAGGTGTCGAACCTGGGCAGCGAGTGCGTGGCGAGGATGCCGTCGCCCGCCCGCACGTGATAGGTGAGGTCGGTTGTTCCCATCCGGGATAACAACGCCACGACGACGGGAACGAGGATCACCAACGACGCCCACGCCAGATCGATGGGTCGCCGCTGAGCCGCTGCGATCGGGGGAGAGCTCGGCTCGGTCACGGCGAGGCGCATCGTACTGCGAGTCTTCGTCGGATCTGGCGTTGTGCTTGATCCCCGATGCCTACGTAGGAATACGTAGAGCAACTCCGGGAAAGTCGGAATTCCCGCGGTACGCGCTTCCATCTAAGGTTCCTGCGGGCGGAGTAGCATGCGCCCCCGGGTTCAGGTACCTGAGAACCGGTCAAAGACGGGCTTCGGAGGAAGGGGGTGACAGATGTTCCTGCGTATCTACACGGGTGTGACGACCTGGTGGAGCGACCTCAAGGTTCGCGCCGAGGAGGAGAAGGGCGCGACGGCAGTTGAGTACGCCCTGATGGTGGCGCTGATCGCGGTCGTGATCATCGCAGCGGTGGCGTTCCTCGGAAAGGCCGCCAGCAACAAGTTCAGCACGGTGGGCAGCGCCGTCAACGGCGCCTAAACACCCGATCGAGCGACCGGCCCGCCGGCCGCTCGATCCTTCTGGTGTGCACCAGAGGGATCGAGGGTCCGGCGGACGAACGAGGGCCCACGCGGCATGTGCGATTGTCGGTGCGGAGAGAGAAGGGAAAGCACCAGACGGATCGGGGGACCGACGTACGCGGTACTTGGAGGAGTATCGGCGCGTCGGCGCCAGGGCAACGGCAGGAAAAGGGGTGACAGATGTTCCTTCGTGTCTACACAGGCGTCGCCGCCTGGTGGAACGACCTGCGTACCCGCGCCCTCGAAGAGAGGGGCGCGACGGCCGTGGAGTACGCCCTCATGGTGGCGCTGATCGCGATCGTCGTGGTCGCGGCGGTGGCTTTCTTGGGCAAGGCGGCGAGCAACAAGTTCAGCACCATCGGTAGCGGCGTCAACAATGCGTGAGACCATATGGGCGACCTCCGGTCGCTCAGTGTTTCGGTCCCGGATGCCGAGACAGTGATGGACCGGAGGACGAAGGAAGTGGAGCGATGAGGATCCCTCAGAGGCTCTGTCGTGAGGACGGGGCCGCAGCCGTTGAGTTCGCGTTGATCGTCGGCGTGCTCGCCATGTTGATCTTCGGCATGCTTCAGTTTGGATTGACGTTCTTCGAGCTCCAGAACCTTCGTGCTTCCGCCCGTGAAGGCGGCCGACTTGGGGCCGTCGGTGCGACGCCAGACGCCATCCGGACGGACCTCGAGAGCGCTTCGAACGGAGCGATCCAGAGCGGCGAAGCGAGCAACACCAGTTTCGTCAAGGTCTCCTATTCCGACAACGGGACGTTCACGGGATCGGAAGCAAACCTAACCGGGAACACGCAGCCGGCTTGCGCCTCCGCCGCCGCGGTCACCACCGACGCTGCGGTCCGTGTGCAGATGTTCCTCGCGTCCGCGCCGGCGCACCTGCAGAACCTGTTCACGCTCAACATCCCGCTCCTTCCGACCATCACCATGAGGCCGACCATCGACGCGCAGTTCCGTTGCGAGGGAGTGAAATCGACAGCATGACCCCTCGTCGGCGTCTGGTGCTCGATCTGCGCCAAGAGCGTGGTGCAACCGTCGTCATCGTTGCACTCGTTCTGATCGCGATGTTCGGCATGCTTGTATTGGTCGTTGACGTCGGCGGACTTCTCTGGAAGCGCCGTGAGCTCGTGAACGGATCGGACGCGGCCGCCTTGTCGGCGGCGTCGACGTGCTCCCTCCCCTCGTCGGTCGACCCGAAGACCCCAGAGCAAGCTGCTGACCCGCTCGCGGCCCAGAACGTGACGGGGCTCGATCCCACGACCACGCCGAACAACGCGACGGTCCTGCCCAGCACCTGCCACACGACCGCGTCGGGCGGCGTCAAGGTCCAGTACTCGCAGCAGCAGCATCTGTTCTTCGCCCCCGTGCTCGGTTTCTCGAACCAGAACGGGGTGACGACGAAGGCGTATGCGATCTGGGGGCCGGCGGGGTCGGGCAACCCGGTCCCGATCGTCGTCTACACCTCGGCGTTCCAAGGAAGCTGCGACGTCGGGGCGAACCTCCCGCCGGGTACACCGTGCTACATGTGGTACGACAACGACCGGTTCACCAACTCCGCGTTCGGGTTCCTGAACCTGAACGCAAGCGACCCCCAGAAGGGTTGGGATGTCCTACCCGCCGATCAATGCCCGAACGTCGGCGCGAGCACGCGTCAAGGGTGGATCGACCAGACAGGCAGCGTCGCCGATCTGCCCGTCCACTACACGACGACCAATCCTCTCCCGACGTACGTGTGCCGGGTGGGCGGTCTCTCTAGCAGCGACTGGACCGCGCTCCGCAACCGGGTCGGCGACGTCGTCACCTTCCCCATGGACGACTGCACGCAGAACGTGGATCAGAACGGGAACCCGGTCGGATGCTTCGGGAACGCCGACAAGTACGACATCATCGGGTTCATCGACTTCACACTCACGGCGGTGCTCGACCAAGCGTCCGGGCCGAACGGATGGGGTGGGATCCCGAAAACCTCGTGCTCGGCGAACAACTTCGACGTGACCCAGAATCAGAGCTACAGCCTGCTCGGGCTCGGCGGCGGCAGCTGTCCGACCGCTCTCCAATCAGCCGCCATCATCGATGAGACTTCGATCCTGATCGACGGCAAGGGGACCACCGACGCGACCCGGCAATACAACTACGACCCCGTCGCGAAGTCGTTCACCTGGACGGGGCCGGACAGTCCTCCTCGCATCAAGATCCAGTTCGACTGGTCGATGGCTGGTCAATGCGGAACACCACCGGGGAACTCCAGCGCCGTCTGCATCAAGGTCGTCACGGTCGCGGTTCACGTCGGCGGGTCGAACCCGTGCCCGGGGTGCTCTCCACTGAGCAACATCCGAGCCGTCAAGCTGTGCGATCCCATGGTAACGGGCTCATGTAACGGCATCAACGTTCCGACATGACTCTGAGATGAAAAGCGCATCTCGAGGGCTCGACCCCCTGAGGTGCAAGGGAAAGGGGTAACGGGGATGAGATCACGAGGTCTGGTGGTTGCGATCGCTGTCGTGCTCGCGGTCTTGGCGGCCGTGGGCGTCATCGTCTACACGAACAGCGTCAAGAACGGCACGGGTGCGGACACGACCGCGGTGATCGTGTCCAACCAGGACATCCCGGCGAACACGCCGCTCAACCCCCTGATCGACTCGGGGGCGTTCGGAGCCGTGAACGTGCCGAACGACACGCTTGTCTCTGGAGCCGTGACGGACGAGAACGAGCTGCGGGACCAAACGACGTCCTCCACGATCTACGCCAACGAGCAGATCCCGACATCGCGCCTCGCAACTGGACGCGGGAACACGCTGGGGATCTCGGAGGGTCATGTTGGGTTGGGCATCCAGGTCGACGGGCCGCAGTCGGTCAACGGCTACATCCAGAACAACGACCAGGTCGTGATCTACGCCACGTTCCCGCAGGGGGAGACGGTGACGAAGCAGGATCTGAAGCACCTGCTCGCCCCGGCGCAGCTCCAGAGGTTCATCACGGCCCTCAAGACGGGAGACACGACCGCGCTCGCCAACACGCCCGTCATCACGATGCCGTTCGACTTCACGCTTCCGCTGGTCAAGTCCGTGCGGGTGCTGGCGATCAACAACCCGCCGGTGGACGCGAGCACCGGCAAGCCGGCCAACGGTGGTTCGACACTGGTGCTCGACATGCTCCCTGATGACGCTCAGGCGCTCGTGCTCGCCAACACCGACGCGACGCAGCTATGGCTCGGCCTCCTGCCCCCGAACAAGGATGGATCGGCAGCCACCGGGTACAAGTCGCCGGCAACCTTCGGGGTGCCGTTCGCCAAGGTCACCGGAGTGGGGGCGCCTTGACAGACGCGAGCGTCGTCGCCGTCGGGACGCCGCAATCGTTCCGTCAACAACTGGCTCGATCGCTGGAGCTCGAGGCCGAGGAGGTGGGCTGGGTCCAGTCCGCCACCGCGGCCGAAGAGCTCCTGATCGGCCCGTACCACACGGTGGACGTGCTCGTGCTGTCCCCCGAGGTCAAAGAGGCCGACGCGCTCGGCCTGGCCGAGTTCGTCGGGCGCACCTCACCGGGGACCGCGATCGTGTTGGTCCGCGACCACACCTGGAACGGACTCCTGCCCGCCGCCATGCGGGCCGGTATCCGCGACGTCGTCGATATGACCCAGGGGACCGACGAGCTGCGCGAAGCCGTGGAGCGAGCCATCGCATGGGCCGCGAACCACCGGTCCGCGACCAGCAGCGGGGCCAAGTCCGAGGGCGCACGCACGCAGCGTGGGCACATCATCTCGATCTTCTCTTCCAAGGGCGGATCGGGGAAGACGTTCCTCACGACGAACCTCGCCACGGCGATCGCGCAGGTGACCGGAGAGGACACGGCCCTCGTGGACCTGGACGTCGACATGGGCGACGTCTTCACGTACTTCGGACGGGAGCCGACGGCGAGCGTCACCGACCTGATGGAGCTCGGTGAGGGCGCCGAGCGCGCTCGGGTCCGCGAGGTCGGGGTCGAGGTCGCGCCGCACACGTGGGCCTTCGGCGCGCCGCCGGACCCTGCCGCGGAGGCGCCCGCCGGTGAGGCGATCGGCAAGTTCCTCCGCGCGATCCGCAACGAGTTCGGGTTCGTGATCGTCGACGCGTCGGTCGACTAT
>DATAEV010000253.1:0-5360 GCA_036257875.1 Actinomycetota bacterium
GTGTACCCGCACCCCGAGCTGGAGCCGGTACTCAAGGACACCTACGGCGTCATGGTCTACCAGGAGCAGATCATGCAGATCGCCGTGCGGATGGCGGGCTATTCCATGGGACAGGCCGACACGCTTCGCAAGGTCATGGCGAAGAAGAAGCGCGAGCTCGTCGGACAGGAGCGGCAGCGGTTCGTCGCGGGGTGCGTCGACCAGGGGATCTCGGAACGGCTCGCAGCTGATCTGTTCGACCTGATCGAGCCCTTCGCCGATTACGGGTTCCCTGCGGCCCACGCCTGTGCGTACGGCTTCATCGCGTATCAGACGGCGTACCTGATCGCGCAGCACCCCGTCGAATACATGGCGGCGATCCTCACCTCGGTGAAGGACGACAAGGATCGCAAGCCGTACTACCTCTACGCGTGCCGGAGCATGAAGATCGAGGTCCTGCCCCCCGACGTGAACGAGTCCGACATGGACTTCGCCCCCGCACCCGGTGATCGTCGAGCGATCCGGTACGGGCTCTCCGCGGTCCGCAACGTCGGGGAGGGTGTCGTGCAAGCCATCCTGGACGCTCGGCGGTCGGGCGGACCCTTCGATTCCTTCGCGGACGTTTGCCGGCGGGTCGACCCGGGAGCGTTGACGAAGCGCGTCCTCGAGTCGCTCATCTTCGCTGGCGCGTTCGACTCCTTCGGGTACACCCGCGGCGGGATGGTGCAGCAGAGCGGCGAGCAGGCGGCGTGGGAGAAGGTCGCGGCGCCGATCCTCGCCGAACGCAAGGCGCAGGCCGCCGGGCAGTTCTCGCTCTTCGGAACGGGCGCCGACGGAGCCGGACTCGGTGAGATCGACGAGGGGGTCCTCCGCGGAGACGAGCTCGACAAGCGGCTCCTGCTGTCCAAGGAGAAGGAGATGCTCGGCCAGTTCGTGACCGACCATCCGTTGCTCGGGGTGGAGGACGAGCTCCGGGCGCAGACGACGCACCCGATCGACGAGATGCCCAACCTCGGCGACGGCGATCTCGTCACGGTCGGGGGCATCATCGGCTCGCTCGCCCGGAAGTACACGAAGCGTGGCGAGCCCTACGCGCAGTTCCGCCTGGAGGGACTCGCCGGCGGCGTCGAGGTGATCGCGTTCCCCGGCGTGTACGAGGCCGTTCCGCAGCTGATCCAGCCCGACACGATCGTCCTGGTCACCGGTCGGATCGACCTGCGCGGCCGGGAGCTGCAGATCCGCGCGAACGAGGTGAAGGAGCCCGTGTTCGGTCCGGACGCTCCGAAGCTCCTCGCCGAGTCGCTCGTGGTCGACCTGGCGGCGACCGCGTGCACCCCGGCCGTCCTCGAGAAGCTCAAACAGCTCTTCGAGGCGCATCCGGGGGCCGCCCCCGTGCGTCTGCGGTTCCTCTCCTCGGCGGGTGTGACGCCGCTCTCGGTCGGTTCGTTCAACGTCGACGCGGCGGGCTCGCTGATGGGGGAGCTGCACGACCTCCTCGGGGCCGGGTCCAGCAGACTCGACCGCTCCGGCTGACGAGCCCCGCGTATCGTTCGCACGTGGCCTTCTCGATCCTTCCTGCGCTCGACGTGTGGCACGGGCGCCTCGCCGTCGTGACCAGCGAAGGGATCACGCCGGTCAGCGCGTTCGACGGCGATCCGGTCGCGGCCGCACGTGCCGCGGTGGCGGCCGGCGCGCGTGCGCTTCACGTGGTGGACCTCGATCTCGCGTTCGGCGGTATGCCCGGCCTCGACGTCGCGGCGTTCCGAGCCGTGGCTCCGGGCGCGACCCTGCAGGTGAGCGGTGGGATCGGCGACGCTGCGACCGGCCGTTCCTACCTCGCCGCGGGCGCCGACCGGTTCGTCCTGGGATCGTCCGCGTTGGCCGACGATCGCGTCACGCTCGCGGTGCTCCGCGACGGCGGTCCGGGCGTCGTGATCGGGATCGAGGTCGATGGCGGCCGGATCCGAGCGCGGGGCGCCGGCCGCGCGGACGACGCGGACGGCTTCGATCTGATGAGCACCCTCGGCTGGCTCCATGCGGCCGGCGCCCCGGCATTCCTCGTGACCTCGATCGATCGCGTGGGAGGCCTCGCCGGACCGGATATCGACCTCGTTCGCAGGGTCGCTCGGGCGGGTCGGCCGACGTTCGCGGCAGGGGGGGTCCGCTCGATCGAGGATCTTCGGGCGCTCCGGGCCGCAGGAGCGGCCGGCGCGGTGGTCGGCCGGGCGGCGCTCGAGGGGCGGATCGACCTCGGCGGAGCGCTCGCCTGGGCGGAGGCCTGAACCCACGCCGGTAGACTTCCCCGCTCCATGGGGTTCCTCACCGATCTGGCCGGAACGATCCGCCGCGAGCTGGACGAGCGCCCGCTTCAGGCCGTGGAACTGGACGACGTCGCTCGCTCACGGCCCCCGGCGCGCTCGCTCCCCGACGCGATTCGCCGCGCTCCGGTCCCAGCCGTGATCGCCGAGGTGAAGCGGGCATCCCCGAGCGCCGGAGCGATCGACGCCCACGCCGACCCGGCGGCCCTCGCACGTGCGTACGAGGCGGGCGGCGCAGCCGCGATCTCGGTCCTGACCGAGCCACGGCACTTCGGAGGGTCGCTCGTCGATCTGGAACTCGTGCGAGCCGTCGCGGGCATCCCGGTGCTCCGGAAGGACTTCCTGATCGACCCCGATCAACTGGTCGAGGCGCGCGCCGCCGGGGCGGATTCGGTCCTGTTGATCGCGGCCTGCCTCGACGACGAGCTGCTCGATCGGATGATCTCCGGCGCTCGGGCCCTCGGGATGGAGCCGCTCCTGGAGACGCATTCGGACGACGACCTGGAGCGCGGGCTCGCGACCGACGCCGAGGTCATCGGGGTCAACGCGCGGGACCTCGAGACGCTGGACGTGGACGTCCCCACGGCGCTCGGGAGGCTCCGCGCGATCCCGCCGGGCCGGATCACGGTGTTCGAGAGCGGGATCGCGAGCCACGAGGACGTCGCCGCGGCCGTCGCGGCCGGCGCATCCGCGATCCTCGTGGGTGAGGCGCTGATGCGAGCTGCCGACCCGGCCGCCGCGATCCGAGCCATGGTGCGCGGGCCCGAGCTCGCAGGCAGACATCCGGGCGCCGGCGAGGAGATCGCGTGAGCGTCACGATCCGCCCCGACGAACACGGTCGCTTCGGCGCCTACGGGGGGCGCTACGCGCCCGAGGTGCTGATCCCCGCGTTGGACGAGCTCACCGCTGCTTGGCTCGAGCTCCGCGACGATCCGGGCTTCCGTGGCGAGCTCGCTGATCTCCTTCGGGACTTCGTGGGGAGGCCCACGCCGATCACGCACGCGACGCGGCTCTCCGGGGAGCTCGGCTACGACATCTGGCTCAAGCGCGAGGATCTCGCGCATACGGGCGCGCACAAGATCAACAACGCGCTCGGCCAGGTGCTCCTGGCCAAACGGCTCGGCAAACAGCGGATCATCGCCGAGACCGGCGCGGGCCAGCACGGTGTGGCGACGGCGACCGCGTGCGCGTTGCTCGGTTTGCCCTGCGTCGTCTACATGGGGGAGGAGGACACGCATCGGCAGGCGCCGAACGTCGCGCGGATGGAGCTCCTCGGCGCGGAGGTCGTGCCGGTGACCGCCGGGATGAAGACGCTGAAGGAGGCCGTGAACGAGGCGCTGCGCGACTGGGCGGCCTCCGTGGGAACGACCCACTACGTGATCGGCTCCGTGGTAGGCCCGCATCCGTTCCCGATGCTCGTGCGCGACCTTCAGCGGGTGATCGGAGACGAGGCGCGGGTCCAGTACGCCGAACGGGTGGGCTCCGACCCCGAGTACGTGGTCGCGTGCGTCGGCGGCGGGTCGAACGCGATCGGCATCTTCACCGCGTTCGTCGGAGCGCCCGGCGTGCGGTTGTTCGGTGTCGAGGCGGGTGGGGTCGGTTCGGAGCTCGGCCGGCACTGTTCCTCGCTCACCCTCGGCGAACCCGGCATCTTGCACGGTGCCCTCAGCTACCTCTTGCAGGACGCGGACGGTCAGGTGGTGGAGACGCATTCGATCTCGGCCGGGCTCGACTACCCGGGCGTCGGTCCTGAGCACGCCTACCTGAAGGACGAGGGACTCGCGACGTACGCCAGCGCGACGGACGTCGACGCCCTCGACGGTTTCCAGCTGCTCGCGCGAACGGAGGGCATCATCCCCGCGCTCGAGCCGGCGCACGTGATCGGATGGCTTCGCCATCGACCGCTCCCGGACGGGGCGCGGGTACTGGTGAACCTCTCCGGACGCGGCGACAAGGACCTCGATACCGTGCGCGCCGCGCTCGCCGGCGACGGAAGATGATCGCCGCCCGGGTGGGCCGTCGATGAACCGGCTGGAGGCGATCCTCCGGGGAGTCCGTGACCGAGGCGCGAAGTCCTTCGTCCCCTACGTGACGGGCGGCTACCCGGGCGTGGACGTGGGGCTCCTGCGGAAGCTCGCCGCGACCGGAGCCGACGCGATCGAGGTCGGCATCCCGCACTCGGATCCGATCATGGACGGCGGCGTGATCCAGGAGGCGTCGCGCGTCGCGCTCGAACGCGGCACCCGGCTCGACGATGTTCTCGCGGGGGTGGCCGCCGCTGCGGTCGACGCCCCGGTCGCGGTCATGACCTACGCCAACATCGTGCACCATCGCGGGTACGAGGCGTTCTGCGATGACCTGGCCGGGTCGGGGGTCGCCGGCGCGATCGTTCCCGACCTCCCGGTCGACGAGGGCGAGCGCTTCGCAGCGATCGGCGCCGCGCGCGGGATCGACGTAGTCCTGCTCGCCGCTCCCGGGACCGGCCCGGAGCGGTACGAGGCGATCGCGTCCGCTTCGCACGGATTCGTCTATTGCGTGGCCACGTACGGCGTGACGGGTGGCCGTGACGAGCTCCCGGTGACGGCCCGGGAGGTGGTGGCGGCCCTCCGTCCGCACACCGACCTGCCGCTGTTGGTCGGCGTGGGGATCGCAACGCCCGAGCAGGCCGGGGAGGCAAGCACGTTCGCGGACGGGGTCATCGTCGGTTCGGCCATCATGGCGCCCCTCGTGGCCGGCGATCCCGCCGGAGCCCTGCAGCTCGCGGAGGCGTTCCGGCGAGCGATCGGGTGAGCCGGCCATCTCCAACGAGCTCCCCGCCCGTATGGGGTGTGGGAGGAAACGATCCTCCGTGGTGATTGGCCTGCGCCGCGCGGATGTGGTACCAACCGGCCATATCCATGGGTGCAGCACGAAAGGGGGCTTCATGAGACATCGTCGGTGGCTCACGCCGCTGGTGCTTCTCGGCGCATTCGCGATGATCGCGGCGGCGTGTTCGAACAGCAGCTCGTCCGCCGGGGGATCAACCTCGGGTGGCGCCGCGGTGGACTGCAACGCCGCGCCCGG
>DATAEV010000256.1:0-9304 GCA_036257875.1 Actinomycetota bacterium
GGGTAGGTGCGGGAGACGCCGAGCGCCTGCACGAGCGGTCGCGGATCAGCCACGGCCACGCTCCGTTCGCCGGCGGATGACGACCTCGTCCCCCGCGACGTCGGCCTCGAGCTCCGCGTCGGCGAAGCCCATCGCCACCTCCGGCGGCAGTTGGATCTCACCCTCGGCCCCGAGGGGCGGGAGCGGGATCCCCGGGTGACGGAGCCTGCCGTCGTGGAGGTGGACCACGCGGTCGGCTCGCCGGGCCGCGAGCAGGTCATGCGTCGCCATCACGACCGTGGCGCCGAGCTCCTGGCTGATGGTCCGGAACACGTCCAGGACCAGCGCCGCCGCCTCGCCGTCCAGCTCTGCGGTCGGTTCGTCGGCGAGGAGCAAAGCCGGATCGTTCGCGATCGCGACCGCGATCGCCGTGCGCTGCTGTTCGCCTCCCGAGAGCGCGCCCGGGAGGTGGTGTGCTCGGTCTGCGAGCCCGACGATGGCGAGCAGCGCCTCAGCATCGGGCGGTGCGCTCCCGTCGGGCCGCACCCGCTCGGTGCGCCCGCCGATCGATCGGGGAAGGCGGACGTTCTGGGCCGCCGTCAGATACGGCACCAGGTTGCGGGCGGCTCCTTGCCACACGAACCCGACGCGCTCCGCGCGGAACCGGGTCCGCTCGACGTCGGTCAACAGCGCGAGGTCCTGCCCGTCGATCTCCACGATGCCGGCAGACGCCTGGTCGAGCCCGCCCAGCAGATGCAGGATCGTCGATTTCCCGGTGCCGCTCGGCCCCACGACCGCGACGAACTCCCCCGGAGGGATCTCGACGTCGACGCCGGCCAGCGCCACGACCCCCGTGTCCCCGATGTGGTGCACCTTGTAGACGCGGTGCAGCCGGATCTGCGCGCCGGCGGTCTCGGGTCGTTCACGAGGTGGCGCCACGTATCGCTCGTCGTGCGCCCAGGTCATTCCGGATCGCCTCGCAGGACGGCGCTGATCGACGAGCGGAGCAGCGCGCGGGTCGCCGCCACCACGGCGATCGTCGTGGCGACCGCGATCACGATCAGCGCGACGATCAACACCGGCGCGTCGATCACCATCACGGGCGCGGGGAACGACGTGGAGACGGTCTTCAGCAGCGGGGCCGTCGCGAGCCGGACCACGACGTACCCGAGCAGCAGACCCGCGATCGAGGCCACACCGATCAAGGCGGATTGCTCGCGCGCGATCGTGGCGCGCAACGTCGACGGGCCGGCCCCCATCGCCCGGAGCGACGCGAACTCGAAATCACGGCGGCGCTGTGCGAAGTAGAGCGTGGCCGTGACGCCCGCGATCACGAGGCCGAGCCCCGCGATCGCGGCCGCCGCGTCGAGTCCCACCGCGAGGCTCTGCGGTGCCTCGGCCAAGCGGCCTTCGATCGCGTGTGCGGAAAGGAGGTCGACGACCGGGAACCCTGCCTGCTGGATCGCGAGCGTCGGATCGGTGTCGCCGTGCGCCCAGACCTCCGTGACACGACCGCCTTGGCCCGGCACCGCTCCCTGGAGCTCGAACAGGGCCGGCCCCGACACCACGATGAACGGTGTCGTCGGGTCGATCCCGGGGAACGACGTTGCCGTCCCGACCCGCTCGATCGGGATCGTGCGGTCGCCGATCCGCAGCTGCATCGTCGCGGGTTCCCGCTGGGCAACCTCGGACGAGACGATGGCGGGTACGGCGGCCGGCTTCGGCTCGATCCCCACGAGTCGGGAGCCGACGCCGAAGGAGGCGTCGAACGTCCATCCGCCGGGGGCGGGCGTGATCCGACCACCGGCTCCTAGCGATCGGAGCGGCGTCCAGCCTGCGAGCGACCAGGGCGATCCATCCAACATGAGGTTCGTCAACGTGAGGCGCTGACGCTGCGCGTGGGTGATCGTCGAGGGAGCGACGAACGTGAGGGAGAGCAGGGTGTTTCCTCCCGAGACGTCGAGCTCGTACGGGTGCGATCCCTCGGCCAGCGCGAGGGGCTCGGTGGCCGTGATGGATCCATCCGCTCCGAGGATCGCCGCGCGGAGCTCGAGACCCGCGGCGTCGCGCGGGGCATCGATCGTCAGCGAGAGGGTCCGTGAGCCGGCAGGAAGCGTCATCCCCTCGGCTGGGGTCGCGAGACGATCGAGCAACCCGTCGAAGGGATCCGTCGCGAAGTCGGCCCGCCACCAGGCTGCCTGGCGGAAGGTCGCGGGATCGACCGCGAGGCCCTCCGGCGGGTCCGAGTACGCCCCCGCGAACCCATCGGGCTGTAACCGAGCCACGTCGGCCATGCCGGGCGGCAATGGCCGGTCGAATGCGATCGACCCGTCGGTGGGACTCCCCACCGTGGCCACCCAGTCGGCGCCGGCGAACGCGTGCGCCGCGTCCTCGTGGTTCTGCAGCGTCGTCGCCCGGTAGGTCGTCGAGATGAAGAGCAACCCGGTGGCCAGCACCACCAGAACCGCCGACGCGAAGGCCACCCCCGGCGCTCGTCCGAGTCGGCGGCCCGCCAGGTAGGTCGAGAGCCGGCGGGACCGTCCGATCCTCCCGTCGAGCGATGCGAGTCCCCACGACAGGATGCGGATCACCAGGAAGGACGCACCGAGGATCACGAGCGTCGGCCCGAACAGCAGGAGGGGGTCGATCGATCCCTGGCCGGCGGCAGCGGGTGCGATCGCCTCCCCGTTCCGGAGCTGCGCGAGCGCGAAGAATCCCACGGGCAAGACGATGAGTTCGACCGGGGCGCGCGCCAGTGCAGGGCGTGCCTCCCGGGAGGTCTGACGTCGTTCGTCGATGATCGTTCGACGGACGGCGGGGATCGACGGGAGCCACAGCACGACCGCGCCCGCCGCCGCAGCGGCCGCGCCGAACGCGATCGAGCTGAGCGACAGGCTGGTGGGGAACCCCGAGTCCCCGGGTCGCGGTCCGTTCGTGAGCCCCGCGAAGCGAGCGAGGACCGCGCCGATCGCGATGCCGATGGGAAGCGCGAGCACCGCGGCCAGCAGCGCCTGGATCCCCTGCGCCAGGAGGAGGGTCCTGGCGGTGAACCCCCGCGAGTGGAGGACGCCGAGCTCGAACGATTGCCGGGACACGAGCAACACGCCGACCCCCGCGAGCACCACGAGGGTGACCACGAGGATCTGCAGGAGCACGAGCAGGATCGGAACCCGAAGATCCGCGACGGATCGCTGAACGCCGGCGACCAGGATCTGGATCCCGCTGGAGATGTGCGGGGGCTGTTGCGCGGCGACCATCCCGTCGTTGACGTCGGCCGTGAACGCCACGTATGCGTCAGGGAGCTCCACAGCGTCGAGGTAGCTGATGCCCGTGAGGGACAGATAGACGTCCCACGCGTAGTGGGACGAGAGTGCGAGCTCCGTCGACAGGGTCCGCGCGGTTCCTCGGTCCACGATGACCGGGACCGGATCCTCCGAGTCACCGAGCGGGAAGGGCGATCCTTCCCCGAACCAGAACGCGTCCAGACGCGCGGGCGGATCGAAGATCCCGGATACCTCGAGCGTCCGATGCCGGTTCGTGGGACCCAGGACGTCCAACCGATCCCCCGGCTTGATCCCGAACGACTGCGCGAGCCCGTACGGGATCGCGACCTGCCCGGAACCGGGGCCCGATCCCGAGCGGAAGGCGAGATGGTCGTTCTCTCCATCGCGGAAGAGCATCGGGACCGAAACCTGGGAGGGGCCGAGGCGAACGGTCGTCTCTCCTTGCGAGACGATCGTGTCGACCGGGAGCACGGAGGAGGCAGCGCGGACCTGTCGGTCGGCAGCCGTCCAGTCGAAGGACGGGTCCCCGTAGACGTCGACCCGCACGTTCTTGATCGGCGTGCCGGCGGTCGCGATCGACGACGCCAGGATGAAGTCGCGGGCCGCGTCCGTGTAGATCGGGCCGGACGCCATCACGCCCACGCTGAAGGCGAGCGTCAGCACCACGCCAAGTGCGAGCAGGCGCTGAGCGACCAAGCGTCGGAACAGGAAGCGGAGCATCGCCATCGGTAAGCTCTCGCCGGACTATACGGAGGTGATCCGGCGCGCGGTTGCTTCTGCGCCCGAACCCGACTGTTAGGCTGGCGAGTCGCGCCGCCCGACCCGATCGAGGAGCTGATACCCGTGGACAGGCCCGAGATCATCCTCGCGCCGGGACCCACCCCGATCCCACCCGAAGTCCTGCTCGCGCAAGGGAGCCCGCTCGTGTATCACCGGGGCCCAGGCTTCGGGGCGCTGATGCGAGACGTGACGGCTCGGCTGCGGACGCTGTACCGCGCCGAGGGAGCACGGATCTTCCTCCTGACCTCCAGCGGAACCGGCGGCCTCGAGTCGGCGATCCAGAACTGCTTCTCACCGGGTGACGAGGTGTTGGTTCCGCTCGCGGGGTTCTTCTCGGAGCGGTGGGCACGGCTGGCGGATGCCTTCGGGCTGACCGTGCGCCGGCTCGAGGAGGAGTGGGGGACGCGACTCGATCCGGCGAAGGTCGCCGACGCGCTCGCTCGCCCTCCGAAGGTCAAGGGGGTCCTCCTCACGCATTCGGAGACGTCGACCGGCGTGATCCAACCCGTCCGGGAACTCGCGCAGGTCGCGGCGGACGCGGGCGCCATGGTCCTGGTCGACGTCGTGAGCAGCCTCGGCGCCGTGCCGTTCGCCTTCGATGAGTGGGGGGTAGACGTGGCGATCGGTGGGTCCCAGAAGGCCCTGTCCGCGAGCCCCGGGATCTCGTTCGTGGCGGTGAGCGATCGCGCGTGGCAGGCGGCCCAGCAGGCCCAGAACCCGCGGTTCTACTTCGATTGGCGCGAGTACGAGCGGTTCGCGGAGCTCCCGGAGCCGGAGAACCCGTGGACGCCGGCGATCAGCGTGATGCAGGGTCTCCACGCGGCGCTCGAGCTGTATCTCCAGGATGGCGTGGACGCTGCACTGCTCCGGCATCAACGGCTCAGCCGAGCCGTCAAGGATGGCGTCCGCGCGCTCGGGCTCGATCTGTTCGGCGAGGGGCTCGAGGACAACTGGACCGTGACGGCGATCCGGGCACCGGAGGGCATCAGCGCGGATACGATCTGCGACCGGATCCGGTCGGACTTCGGGGTCGTGCTGGCGCCGGGACAAGGTCCGCTCAAAGGGAAGGTCTTCCGGATCGGGCACTTCGGGTACGTGAGCGAGCTGGACATCATCCGTGGCCTCGCGGCGCTCGAGATGACGCTCGAGCGTCTCGACCACCCGGTGAAGCGCGGGGCCGCGGTCGCCGCCGCCGAGCAGGTGTTCCAGGAGGCTCGCTGACGGTGCGGGTGCTCGTGACGGAGCAGCTGAGCGATCAGGGTCTGGATCTCCTGCGGAGGGACTTCCAGGTCGATGTCCGGACCGATCTCGCGGCGGGCCCGCTGGCGACGGAGATCGCGCCCTACGACGCGCTCATCATCCGAAGCGCGACCCGGGTGACGGACGCGGTGCTGGGCGCAGCGACCAACCTCAAGGTCGTCGCGCGCGCGGGCATCGGGCTGGACAACATCGACGTCGAGTCGGCCACCCGCCGAGGCGTCATGGTGGTCAACGCCCCGCAGTCCAACATCATCAGCGCGGCCGAGCAGACGCTGGCGCTCCTGTTAGCGCAGGCGCGCAACGTGCCCCAAGCGCATGCCGACCTCATCGAGGGCCGCTGGGAACGTTCTCGCTGGGAGGGCGTTGAGCTGGCCGGCAAGACGATCGGGCTCGTGGGGCTCGGGCGCGTGGGGTCGTTGGTCGCCGCGCGCGCCGCGGGGTTCGGGATGCGCGTGATCGCGTTCGATCCCTACGTGAGCGTCGATCGCGCGAAGGAGATGGGTGTCGAGATGATGCCGACGCTCGAGGCGCTCCTGGTGCAATCGGACTTCATGACGATCCATCTGCCGCGGACGCCCGAGACCGAGGGGCTGATCGGAACGAAGGAGCTCCGGATGATGAAGCCGGGGGCTCGACTCGTGAACACCGCGCGAGGCGGGATCGTGGACGAGGAGGCGCTCGCCAAGGCGCTCGAGGACGGCCACCTCGCGGGCGCGGCCCTCGACGTGTTCGCCGTCGAGCCCACGACCGACTCACCGCTGTTCGGGATGAGCAACGTGGTGGTCGCACCGCACCTGGGGGCGTCCACGCGCGAGGCGCAAGACAAAGCGGGCACGACCGTGGCCGAGATGGTTCGGCTCGCGCTGAAAGGAGAGTTCGTGCCGTACGCCGTGAACGTCTCGGCCGGGGCAGAGGTGTCGGAGGTCGTCCGCCCGTTCGTCCCCCTGG
This sequence comes from Actinomycetota bacterium, assembly GCA_036257875.1. Lineage (GTDB taxonomy): Bacteria > Actinomycetota > UBA4738 > UBA4738 > HRBIN12 > AC-51. The sequence continues at coordinate 6,252 of DATAEV010000256.1, forward strand.
CCGAGCGGCTGGGATCGCTCACCGCGGGGCTCGCGCAGGGAGGGGTGCGGAGCGTCGTGGCTTCGTACCTCGGGAGGATCGCGGAGCACGATACCCGCGTCCTCACGCTCGCGATCCTGAAGGGCATCGTGGGCCGATCCGTCAACGAGCCGGTGTCGTTCGTCAACGCGCCGATGCTTGCGCGGGACCGCGGCGTGACCGTGAGCGAGATGCGCTCCACCGTGAGCCAGGACTACGTCAGCCTCATCTCGATCCGTGCGGAGACCGATGAGGGTCCCGCCAGCGTGGAAGGAACGATCGTGACCCGCAACGCCGAACGGATCACGAACGTGAACGACTTCGACATCGAGATCGCCCCCGCTCCCCGCATGGTGTTCTTCAACTACGTGGATCGACCGGGCATCATCGGGAAGGTCGGGACCATCCTCGGCGAGCACTCCATCAACATCGCGACGATGGACGTCGGCCGGAAGCCCGAGGGCCAGGGGATGGAGGCGCTGATGTGCGTCACCGTCGACTCGGAGGTGCCGGCCGAGGTTCAGGACGAGGTCGCCACGGCGATCGAGGCCAAACGCGTCCGCGCCGTGTCGCTGCCCGACTGACGGTCCGCATGGCCGCAGTTTGCATCCGGACGACGGTCACGCGTAGCGTGGCGCCCGTGACCCGGCCATGACTCCTTCGATCGTCTTCCTTTCGGACTTCGGGTATCGGAACGAATGGGTCGGGATCTGTCACGCGGTCATCGATCGGATCGCGCCCGGGAGCGCCGTCATCGACCTGTCGCACGGCATCCCGCCGCTCGACGTCCGCGACGGCGCGCTCCTGCTCGCCGATTCCCTGCCGTTCATGCGGAACGATGCCATCGCGCTCGCCGTCGTCGATCCGAGCGTCGGCCGCGATCGCGATCTCGCGGTTCGCACGGGGAACGGTCGGCTCCTCGTCGGGCCTGACAACGGAATCCTCGATCCGGCGTGGCAGGCCATGGACGGTGTGGCGCAGGTCGTGTCCATCACGTCCGAGCAGCACACCCTCCATCCCATCGCGCCCTCGTTCCATGCGCGCGACGTGCTCGCGCCGGCGGCAGCCCACCTGGCCGCGGGCGTGCCCCTCGAGGACCTCGGCGAACCGGTCGATCCCGACTCGCTGGCGCGACTCAGCATGCCCGAGCCGAACATCGAACGCGGCCGGATCGAATGCGAGGTCCTCGACCTGAACCGATTCGGGAACGTCCAGCTCAACGTCCGCGAATCGCATCTGACCGCGGCCGGCCTCGACGGATCGAAGCGTGTCTCGATCGAGGCGCTCTCCGGCGCCGTCGTCGCTTCGCGGGTGTCCACCTACGCCGACATCGACGCGGAGGGGTGGGGGTTGATGGTCGATCCGCGCGGCTGGCTCGCTGTGGTCCGCGCGAACCCCGGGAACGCGGCGCAGGGGCTCGGCGTCTCGAGCGGCGATCTCATCTGGATCCGCGACGGTTCCTGACGCAGGGCCCGACTTCACCATCCGAACCCTGCCCGTCCGTGCTACCCTGCTTGGGTTATGGAGCAGACGGTGATCACGGCAGGAGATACGGGCGGACGCTGAGTCCCCCGCGCCCCACCTCGCACCCTGCCGCCGACCCGATCACCTCTCCGGAACCCACCTCGAGGAGCCGCTCCATGAGCACCCGTCAACAGTCAGCACGTACGCGGATCCGTCGCCTCGCCATCGGCCGACTGATCTCGATCACCGGCGGCGCAGCCGCGTACACCGCCCTGAACTTCACGGTCTGGGAGCGGACGCATTCGCCCAGCATGCAGGCGTTGTCGCTGCTCCTCACCTTCGGCGTGGCGGGACTGCTCGGCTCCTTCGCGGGAGCGCTGGGGGACCGCTTCGATCGCAGGAAGGTGATGATCTGGTCGGAGGCGATCTCGGCCTCGTTCTTCGTCGCGATGGTGTTCACGCATGCGCCGACGACCCTGATCATCCTCGCCTTCGGATCGGCGGTCGCGGAGCTGCCGTTCTTCTCGGCCTCGCGAGCGGCGATCCCCAACCTCGTCGACTCGGAAGAGCAGATCTCCTGGGCGAACGGTCTGGTCACGATGGGTGTGCACGCCGGCATCGCCGTCGGTCCCGTCCTCGGGGGCGTTCTGCTGATCCCCTTCGGCGCGTCCGGCGTGTTCGCCCTCAACGCACTGACGTTCGGCGTCTCGTTGGTGCTGACGCTCACGGTGCACGGGAACTTCCAAGAAGATCGCACAACGGCCCAGGCGGCCTCGGCGGATGGCGACGCGAGCATCCTTGCGGGGCTGGCCTTCCTCTGGCGCGAACGGGTGCTCCGGCGGATGGCGATCGCATGGTTCGTGTTCGTCCTCGGCATGGGGATGAGCATGGTGGCCGACGCGCCACTGGCCGAGTTCTTCGGGGCCGGATCGATCGGGTTCGCGCTGCTCATCACCTGCTGGGGGAGCGGGTCGGTCCTCGGTGCCGCCTGCGGACGATTCATGAGCGCGCGGACGGAGCCTGTGTGGCTCGCGGTCGCCTCCTTCGGCATCGCCGCAGCGGCGTTCGGCGTCGGGTGGGCCCCGGCGTTGCCGGTCGCCCTCGTCTGCCTGTTGATCATGGGCACGAGCGACGGCATCACGATGGTCGCCGAGAACGGAATCATGCAGCGCCGCACGCCCGATGCCCTTCGGAGCCGCACGATGGCGGCGTTCGAGGCGGTCCTGTCGCTGGGTCTGGCGATCGCGTACATCTTGGCCGGGCCGGTGCTTCGGGCCGTGGGGCCACAGCCCGTCTACCGGATCGGTGGCCTGACGGCGCTGGTCGCGGCGCTCACGCTGTCACCGCTGATCCGCCTCCGCCGTGCGCCCGAGATCGAGCCGGCGCCGCAGCCGGAACGCCTCGAGGACGACGCCCACGAGGCGTCGCGTCGGTTCACCTCGGCGGACTCCATGGACGGCGAGCCGGTCGGGGTCCTGGGCGCCACGTCGGACCGCCCCGCCGTCTGAACGGCGTTCAGTAACGAGCCGACCGCCTTCGGTCGTATCGTCGCCGGATGGCGACCACGGGAC
>DATAEV010000259.1:0-4384 GCA_036257875.1 Actinomycetota bacterium
CGATCCCGCGAGACGGGAGCGCGCGCTGAAGGAGCGCGTCGGGATCGTGCTCCAGTCGACGGGCATCGACCCGTTCCTCACCGTCACCGAGACGATCGAGATGTATGCCGGGTATTACCCGTCTCGCCGGCCGACCGACGAGGTGATCGAGGTCGTCGGGCTCGCAGAGAAGCGGAGCACGCGCGTGAACAAGCTCTCGGGCGGGCAGCAGCGTCGCCTCGACGTCGCGATCGCCCTGGCGGGCGATCCCGAGCTCTTGTTCCTCGACGAACCGACGACGGGGTTCGACCCCGGTGCACGTCGCAACGCGTGGGAGGTCGTGAAGAACCTCGTCGCGATCGGGAAGACCGTCTTCCTCACCACGCACTTCATGGACGAGGCGCAGTACCTAGCGGATCGCGTCGTGGTGATCGCCGATGGGTTGATCGTCGCCGAGGGTCCGCCAGCGAGCATCGCGGGTCGCGAGCAGATGCGGACACGGATCCGGTTCCGGCTCCCAGACGCTGCTCCCGACCCGGACCAGCGGGTGCGGCGGCTCCCGGACGGCACCCATGAGCTGCAGGTCGAGGCGAACGAGACGACGAAGACGGTGCACGACCTCACCGGATGGGCGCTCGACCATGGTCTCGAGCTGGAAGCGCTGGAGATCATGCTTCCGACCCTTGAGGACGTGTACCTCCAGCTGACGGGTGCTGAGGTGGGCACGTGAACGACGTTGCGCTCACCGCCCGGCAGGTGCGCTACACGAACAGGGCGTTCTGGCGCAACCCGCAGGCGGCGTTCTTCACGTTCGCGTTCCCATTGATGTTCCTCGTGATCTTCACGGCGCTGCTCGGCGGCGGCACCGTGACGATCCGCGGGCTCGAGTTCAACCAATCCACGTACTACGTGGCGGGGATGTCGGCGTTCGCCATCATCACCGCCTGTTACACCAACCTCGCGATCAGCGTGACCTTCCAGCGCGATGCTGGGATCTTGAAGCGGACCCGCGGCACACCGCTGCCGGGAGCCGACTACCTGTCTGCGCGTGTGATCCACGCGGTCTTGATCGCGCTGCTGCTCGTCGCGATCTGCGCCTCGTTCGGAGCGGCGTTCTACAACGCCTCGATCCCGACCGGAGGCGGACTGGTTCGGACGATCGTTGTGGTGCTCGTCGGGGCCGCGAGCTTCGCCGCGTTGGGGCTCGCGCTCACGGGCGCGATACCCAACGCCGACGCCGCGCCGCCGATCGTGAACGCCACGATCCTCCCGCTGCTGTTCATCTCCGGCGTGTTCATCCCCATCGGGGACAACGTTCCGAAGTGGGTCGACGTCGTCGGGAACATCTTCCCGGTGCGGCACCTCGTGGATGCGTTCCTGGGGGCGTACTACGGCAAACCGTTCTTCGACTTCTCGTGGACCGATGTCGGGGTCGTCGCGCTGTGGGGGCTCGCAGGACTCGTGGTGGCTGCCCAGACCTTCTCGTGGGAGCCGAGGCGCTGAGGTAGGAGGCTGCGCTTCAGGAGGCGCGTGCTAGGAGGCTGCGCTTCAGGAGGCGCGTGCTAGGCTCCTGCGTCCGGTCTGTGACGGAGGGGAAACCGATGCGAAAGGCGCTCGTGTGGTTGGCGGTCCTCGCATCCGTGGCGGCCGCATGCTCGAACACCTCGACCGCATCGAGTCCCGCCGCGACCGGGAGCGTCGCGCAGACCGCCGAGCAATGCGGGGCCGGGGCGACGTTCGTGACGGACGGGACGCTCACGGTCGGCACAGATAGCCCCGCGTACCCGCCGTACTTCCAGGGCGGCACCGAGAAGGGGTCGGAGTGGGAGCTCAACGACCCAAACACCGGCAAGGGGTTCGAATCGGCGGTGGCTTACGAGATCGCGAAGCGGATGGGCTTCACGCCCGACCACGTCACTTGGGTCGTCGTTCCGTTCGCTCAGTCCTACGCTCCGGGGCCGAAGCAGTTCGACTTCGACGTCAACCAGACCTCGTACTCGGCGAAGCGGGCGCAGGCCGTGGACTTCAGCGAGTCCTACTACGACGTGAGCCAGGCGCTCGTCGTGGTGAAGGGCACCCCGATCACGAGCGCCACGAGTGTCGCTGACCTCGCGCAGTACAAGCTCGCGGCGCCGCTCGGTACGACGAGCGCCGACCTGATCGAGAGCTACATCGGCGGTACCGCGGGCACCTACCAGACGTTGCGCGACGCCGTCGCGGCGGTGAACGCCGGCCAGGCCGACGGAGTGGTCGTGGACTATCCGACCGCCCTGTACATGGCGGATCCGTTCGTGCAACAGGTGAAGAACAGCACCGTCCTGGCGCAGTTCCCGAACGACGCCGTCGAGGGCGGTGAGCACTTCGGCACCGTCCAGGCCAAGGGCAGCATGTTGACGCCGTGCATCGACCTGGCCTTGCAGGAGATGAAGGCCGACGGGACGTTGGAGGCGATCACGCAGGAGTGGCTGTCGAAGAAGACGAACGTCGGCGAGGTCCCGGTCTGGTCGAAGTGAGCTGGAACCTCGGCACACGCCGGTGACCCAACCTGGCGATCGCGCGAGCGGAGGTGTTCCGAAGGAGCGTCGGCGTTCACGGCTCCTCCGAGGGTTCTCGCTGAAGGAGGAGGGCGCCAAGGGCGTCCTGATCGCGACCCTCAGCACGCTCGTCGTCCTGGGGCTGGTGGCGTACGCCGCGGTGAGCTCGCCGTACTGGCCCGAATTCAAGGACTCGTTCCTGAACCGGCAGGTCTTCGCCGAGTCTTTCCCCGAGATCCTCCGTGCGTTTCGCCGGAACATCTTCTACTTCCTCACCGCGGAGCCGGTGATCCTGGTGTTCGCCCTCACGCTCGCCGTGATGCGGTCGCTCCGCGGGCCGGTTTTCTTCCCACTCCGGCTGCTCTCGACGATCTACGTCGATCTCTTCCGCGGGATTCCGACCGTCCTGGTCGTCTTCGCGTTGGGGTTCGGCGTGCCGACCCTCCGTATCCCCGGCCTGCCCGTCGAGGGGTGGTTCTGGGGATGGACCGCGCTGATCCTCAGCTATTCGGCGTACGTGGCGGAGGTCTACCGCGCCGGGATCGAGTCGGTGCACCCCAGCCAGGCGGCGGCTTCGCGCGCGCTGGGGCTGTCCCGGTTCCAATCCTTGCGATCGGTCGTGATCCCTCAGGCCGTTCGCCGGGTGATCCCGCCGCTGATGAACGACTTCATCTCGCTCCAGAAGGACACGGCGTTGATCGCGTTCGTCTCGGCCTTCTCCGTCGAGGCTTTTCTCAAGGCGCAACGCGTGAGCGCCGGCGACTTCAACTTCACGCCGTTCGTCGGCGCCGCGGTGTGCTTCCTGATCGTCACGATCCCGATGACGAGGTTCACGGATTGGCTCCTCGAACGGCAGCGACGGCGTCGGATGGCGGGCGGGTTGATGTGAGCGAGGCGATCCGGCTCGAAACCATCCACAAGTCGTTCGACGGACTCGAGGTCTTGAAGGGGATCGACCTCGCGGTGGACGAGCACGAGGTCGTGTGTCTGATCGGCGCCAGCGGGTCGGGCAAGTCGACGTTGCTGCGCTGCATCAACCTCCTGGAGCGGGTCGACGCTGGACGGATCTGGATCCACGGCGCGGAGATCACGTCTCTGGGGGTCGACCAGAACGCGGTCCGGCGCCGGGTCGGGATCGTCTTCCAGGCGTTCAACCTCTTTCCACACATGACGGTCCTGCACAACGTGTCGCTGGCGCCGATCAAGGTGCTGAAGCAACCACGCGGCATCGCCGAAGCACATGCGCGGGAGCTCTTGGCACGGTTCGGTCTCGCCGAGAAAGCCGACGACTACCCCGATCGTCTCTCGGGTGGCCAGCAGCAACGCGTCGCGATCGTCCGGGCGCTGGCGATGGACCCGGATGTCCTCCTCCTGGATGAGATCACGAGCGCGCTCGATCCCGAGCTGGTCGCCGAGGTCCTCGACGTGATCCGCGAGCTCGCCGCTCAGGGGATGACGATGGTGATCGCCACGCACGAGATGGCGTTCGCTCGGGACGTTGCGCACCGGGTGTGTTTCCTCGATGACGGCAGGATCCTGGAAGAAGGCCCTCCCGACCGCATCTTCTCGGAACCGACGAACGAGCGGACCAGACGGTTCTTGGACCGGATCATCGCCGCCGGAAGGATGTGAGATCGGCCCATGTCGGGAGGCCCGCTTAGACTGGGTTCATGCCGCCGTTCCGTGTCGTTTCCGACTTCGAGCCCGCCGGCGACCAGCCCTTGGCGATCGACCAGCTGACCGCGGCCGTCCAGGCCGGCGAGCCGCACGTCACGTTGCTGGGTGCCACCGGGACGGGGAAGACCTTCACGATCGCCCATGTGATCGAGCGCATCCAGCGCCCGACCCTGGTGATGGCGCCGAACAAGTCG
>DATAEV010000262.1:0-1968 GCA_036257875.1 Actinomycetota bacterium
GGCGAGCCTCGCGAGCAGCTCCCGCTCCTTCTCCGGGTCCTTCCCGGCGAGCTGCTCCGCAAGCTTGAGCTGGACCGAGAGCGCGACGAGCTGTTGCTGCGCGCCGTCGTGCAGGTTCCGCTCGAGCTTCCGGCGCTCTTCGTCCTGGGCGGCCACGAGGCGCTGGCGCGACGCGCGGAGCTCCTCGATGAGCCGGACGTTCCGCAGGACGAGGCCGGCCTGCGAGGCGAGGTCTTCCACCAGCTGTTGCTTCGCCGGGTTCATCGGATCGCTCGCGGGCATCGAGACCGCGAGCGCGCCGAGGTCCTCGCCTTGGTGGATCACCTCGGCTCGGTACTCGTCCGAGGTCGGCTCTCCGACGCGTGCCGCTTCCTGCTCGCCCGAACCTACCCGGAGGAGGACGCGCGCACCTATGGCCCCTGTCCCGTCCTTCAACACGGTGGCCATCCGGCTCAGCACGTCCTCGGATGCATACGCGTCCCCCACCCGGTCGGAGAACTCGGCGAGGACCTCGTACGGCGTCGCGCGCTTCCCGTACACGATGCGGTCGGCCAACCGGCGAGCGCGATCGCGTGCCGGTTGGAAGGTCACGGCGAGCACGGCCGCGGCGCCGAACGAGAGCGCGGTGCTGCTCGCCGACGACACCACCGCGCTGATGCCGCCGACGATCGCCGCGTACACGACGGAGATGAACACCGCGAGGAGCCCGAAGACCACCGCCTTGCGGACCACGACGTCGAGGTCGTAGAGGCGGTACTTCAGGATCGCGATCCCGCATGCGAGGGGGATGCCGAGGATCAAGGTCGCCTGCACGACCCAGAACATGATGTTCCCGATCGATCCGCCGATCCCGGAGTCCCCGAAGATGGCCGTAACCGCGACCGTCACGACGATCTCGACGATGAACGCGGCGGCGACGAAGGCGAGCCACCTGATCTGTTGCCGGACCTCCTGCGATGCACCTCGGTACCGCACGAACAGCGACGCCCCGGCGAGGAGACCGCTCGTGAACAACGCGAACCCGGCGATCTGCGTGATGACATTGAGGGGCCCCGCCAGCGCCTGGATACCGAGCGGGTTCGTGACGCCGACGTCCGCGATGTCGGCGAAGGCTCCGGTCAGCTGACCGGGCGTGATCGCGAACGACGTGATCGTGATCGCGAAGGAACCGATCAGGAGCCACAACACGGGGCGCCAGCGTCGCGAGGGGAGCTTCCCGTCCGGGAAGAGCAAGAAGATCGGGATGAACATGCCGAGGGCCACGACGATGAGCCAGCGGTCGAGCCATGCGGCGGCGACCCCGAACGGCAACGTTCCCGGCCGGGTCTTCAACGCCGCGGTCGCGTAGTCGCCGACGGCAACGCTCAGCATCACCGTCAGCGGGATCGCGATGAGCAGCCACCCGATCGTGTTCCGAGGCTGGCGGGTGACGATCGTCCATCCGACGGCGATGAAAAGACCTCCCGCGAGCATGGTGACCACGAGATCGATCAGGAAGTACGAGGAGTTCGCCGTCCCCGTGTACTCGTTCGAGAGGTGGACCCCGAGCGCCAGGATCCAGCGGGACGCCCACAGCGCGACGAATATGGCGACGAGGAGGGTCGCGACGCGGCGCGCCGTGCGCCGCTCGAGGTCGGCTCGCTCGCTCATCCCACGGTCTCCAGCTCTCGGACGGGGATCCGGATCGAGACGGTCGTGCCGAGGCCTGGTGCGCTCGTGACCTCGAGCATCCCGTCGAGCGCGTCCACGCGGTCCTGGACGATCTCCAAGCCCATGCCGCGGGGGGTCGCGGCGACGTCGAAGCCGCGGCCCTCGTCGTGGATCTCGACGGCGATGTGATCGCCGTCGAGATCCAGGCGAACGACACCGGCCGCGTTGTCCGCGTGGCGGATCACGTTCTGGATCACTTGGAGACAGCAGAAGTACACGCCAGCCTCGATGTCGGCGTCGAAGCGGCGTTCCGCGAGG
>DATAEV010000264.1:0-2703 GCA_036257875.1 Actinomycetota bacterium
CAGATGGGTAGAGGAGGGGCAGCGACGGGTGGTGATCGGAGATGGGCCAACATGCTGCCTCAGCGGAGGGGGTTTGGCGATTGGAGCTGAGCGTCCCCGCGGATCTGAGCGCGCTCGCAGACGTGCGTCGATCCTTCGATGCCTTCGGGTTGCCTCCCGGCGTACTGCAGGATGCGCTGCTCCTCGTGACGGAACTCGTGTCGAACAGCATCCGGCACGCGGAGCTGCGAGCGGGTGAACGGATCCGGATCTGGGCCGGGTGGTCGGGCCGCCGTCTGAAGGTGATCGTCCGCGATCGCCACAACAGCCAACCGAGCCAACCGGTGGGGATCGCCGGAAGCATCAGGCCCGCTCCGGGAGCGGAATCGGGCTGGGGTCTGTTCATCGTCAACCGGCTGGCCACCCGCTGGGGAGCGATCCACGATGGGGGCCCGGGCTACTGGTTCGAAGTCGACGCGTCGCGGCCCGAGGTTCGCGACCAGAACGACCAGAACTGAGAGCGCGGATCCTCTTCCTCGGCGATCGCGGCGGGTGTCCCTTCTCGCTTCCGGACGACCACGAACCGCTCATCCGTCCGAACGGGCTCCTCCACATCCGGCGAGACGTGCCAGTGATGGACCACGAACGTACGAGGGTCCCCTCGCACCGCTTCGTACTCCTGGATCGTGATGGCGATCAAGCTCGAGCAGTCCGGACGACCGCACTCGCAGAACATGCGAACGTGATCCCCCGGGCTTGCCGGACGAGCGTGCTCGATCCCTTCATTGATCTCGCGTGAGGATGCCTCGTTCTGCGCGATCCGAGCTTCACGCTCGCTCATCGTCGTCGTCAGGAAGCTTCCTCACTTCTTCTTCGTCGTCACTTTGCGGGTCGTCTTCCCCGCGGCGTCTTGCACGGAGCCTTTCGCTTTCTGCACGGAGCCCTTCGCCTGCAGGCTCCGGTTCTTCGTCACGCGGCCGACCTCTTTCTTCACGCTGCCGACCGCCTTGTTCTTCTTCCCCTTCGCTTGCGTCTTGCTTCCAGCCATCGTGCCACCTCCATCGTGTCGTTGTATCGAACGTTCCCCACGTCGCGACGCTCAAACACGCGAGGGGACTGCCGGCTAGACGGCAGCGGTCGCGGCGCCGACGGGACGGCGACGGACCTCGCCGTCACGAGGCGCGGGCGTGCCGGCGCGTACCGCCTCCAGCTGCGCTGCGACCGCACCGCCGTAGAGGACTCCCACGGACGTCAGGAACGCCCAGAGCCCGAGTGCGATGATCCCTGCCAGCGGTCCGTACGTCTGGCCGAACGAGGAGCTGAGCCGGAAGAACAGACTCAGCCCGATCGTCGAGAGCGTCCAGATGCCGACCGCCACGAACGATCCGAAGCCGAGCCACGACCAGGCAGGCTGGCGGCGACGTGGGGCCCACCGGTACAGCAAGGCGATGGCCGCCATCGCGAGGGCGAGTCCGACCGGCCAGCGGATCACGTTCCAGATCTGCACCGAGGTATGCGATCCGAGCGATGCAGCGACCGAGTGACCCACGCCGAGCGTGATGAAGGCGGCCGTGATCAACAGCCCGGCGGTGATGGCGAGGGCGAACGCGTGCAGGTACTTGCTGGCGGTAGGGCGATCCTGTTCGATGCCGTAGATCCTGTTCAGTCCGCGCTCCAGCTGGCCCATCAGGATCATGCCGGAGATCAGGACGGCCACGAGTCCGAGGATCAGGGCCGTCGAGCGATTCGACGCGCCGGCCTGATGCGCCTGGTCCACGGCCTGTGTCATCAGCTTGCCCGCAGGACCCGGCGCTGCGCTCTGAAGCGTCTTCACGATCAGGTCGGTGAGGTTGCCTTGGCCGATCGCACTGGCGAGACCGAGCACGATGATGACCCCTTGGATCACGATCAGCATCGAGACGAACGCCATGCTGCGAGCGTGACTCGTCCCGTCGGCCGCTCGGAACCGGCGAAAGGCGTCGCCCGCCAAACGGGCGCGGCCGGTGCTCTTGAGCGTCTCCCATGCGTCGTCCCCCGAGAGCTCCCATGTCTCCGGGACCGCGGCGGCCGTGCTCAACTCGCATCCCCCCCTACGCAGATCGCGACAGCTGCTGGCTCGATCGAAACCCGGAATCGCTTCTTGGACGTCCGATCGCCCCCATCGAGCTCGTAGGGACGTTTGCGGTCCAGGCGGATGTCGAAGGTTCGACCCGAGGACACGTGGACGAACGGTGACCGCTCGGGTCGGCTCATCACCGATCGTCCAAGCGTGCGAGCCCAATCCCACAGGCCGTTCGCGGTCACGACGCCGATCTCGAGCTTCCCGTCATCGGGGAGCGCCCCTGGGAACAACGAGAGGCCCCCGAGGACGGTCCCGACGTTCCCGACGAGGACGCAGCTCGCCTTGCCCGAGAACCACCGCCGACCGTCGACACGAACCTTCATCCCGAAGCGCTGCTCCCTCAGGTTCTTCGCCCCCGACCAGACGTAGCCCAGCTTGCCGGCGCGTCCCTTCAGGCCGTCTCCCATGTCGCGGATCATCAGCGCGTCGAGCCCGGCTCCGGCCATCACTGCGAAGCGCTCACCGTTCATCACGCCGACGTCGAGCATCCGGCGCGAGCCGTGGAGGCCGATGTGGACGGCACGTTCGATGTCCTCCGGGATGCCGAGGTTCTTCGCCAAGAGGTTCGCCGTGCCGGCCGGAACGATCGCGATCGTGGTCGA
>DATAEV010000266.1:0-11828 GCA_036257875.1 Actinomycetota bacterium
GTGGTCGTTTCGGCCGGGAACGCCGGCTTGAGCACGACACGTCTGAACGATCCCGCGTACGACCCGTACGTCATCGCCGTGGGCGCCGATGACACCAAGGGAACCGACGACCCGAAGGACGACACGATCCCGTCGTGGGAATCACGCGGCAACAGCGAGCGTGGTCCGGACGTAGTCGCACCGGGGAAGTCGATCGTCAGCCTTCGCGATCCCGGATCGTTCGTGGACACGCAGAACCCGACGGCGCGACTCGGTGGGAGTCGCTTCTTCAAGGGGAGCGGTTCGTCGCAGGCCGCCGCCATCGTCTCCGGCGCCGTGGCGACCCTCCTTCAGCAGCGTCCCGGTCTGACCCCGGATCAGGTCAAGTTCCTCCTCATGAACGCCGCTTCGCCCCTCCCCGGTGCGGATGCGGTCGCCCAGGGAGAGGGCTTGATCAATCTGCACAACGCGCGCGAGGCGAGGACTCCGTCGGCGGCGGACGCCGCGCAGAGCTGGCCGCGCTCGACCGGTCTGGGTTCGCTGCAGCAGGCGCGCGGCACGGTCGTGGCCAGCGATGACGGCGTCGTGCTCTCCGGCGAGCAGACGATCTTCGGCGACGCTTGGGACCCCGTCGCGTGGGCGAACGCCAGCTGGGACGGCACGACCTGGTCCGGCGGTTCATGGAACGGCAGGACGTGGTCCGGCGACTGTTGGTGCGCCTCCGGTTGGGCCGGTCGGACGTGGTCGGGCCGCACGTGGAGCGGCAACGCCTGGTCGGGTCGTACGTGGAGCGGTCGAACATGGTCGGGCCGTACATGGAGCGGGAACGGCTGGTCCGCCGGTGATTGGGGAGACTCCGATGCGCCATCGGCCCTGACCTCGAGCGGCTGGGCCGGCACCATCTGGGGCGACTGAGCGGATGCTGCTGGGTCGCCGCCTCACGCGCGGGTCATTCCCCGTATGGATCCTCACCACCCTGCTGGCCGGCGTCACCATCGTCGGATTGGGGTGGTTGGGTCCGCAACGCGGTCCTGAGCTCCCCGGACCGTCCGTTCGTTGGTGGGTGCTCGCGATCGCGTTCGGTCTCGCCGAGGTCTTCGTGATCCACGTTCGGATCGGGCGCGACGCCCAATCGCTCTCGCTCTCGGAGATCCCGCTCGTCATCGGACTTGCGTACACGGCCCCGTCGGCGCTCGTTCTCGCACAGGTCGTGGGCATCGGCGCGGCGCTCACGCTCCACCGACGTCAGGCGCCGATCCGGACCGCGTTCAACCTGGCCCAACGATCCGCGACGACCACGCTGGCGATCGGGCTGTTCGCAGCCCTCCATGCAGAGCTCGGCACATCGTGGCCGGCGGTCTGGCTCGCCGCCACGCTGGCCACCGTCGCCGCGGATATCGTGTCGGCCATCCTGATCAACCTGGCGATCATCCTGTCCGAAGGCGGCGGGAGTCCGTTCGATCAGGTCGTGGGGTCGGGAACGATCTTCACCGTCGCGAACACGGCGCTCGCGCTCGTCGCCGTGATGATCATGTCCGTGGATCGGTTCGGCCTGATCCTGGTCGCGGTGCCGACGGTCATCACGTTCCTCGCGGCACGCGCGTTCTCGGATCTCCAACGCAAGCACGAGGAGCTCGTATCACTCCAGCGATCGATGCAGCTGGCGGAGGTGTCCCTGGATCTGGACCACATGCTGCCGGCCTTGCTCGACCACATCCGGGGGATGTTCCACGCGGACGTAGCCGAGCTGATGCTGTGGCCGGAGCAGCCAGGTGGGGATCATCTCGCCACTCGGTCGGGCCCCGGCGACGATCGCTCGGTCCTGCAGCCGGAGGCGATGGCTCCAGACCGCGGCGTCTGGGCACGGATAGCCTCGGAGCGAGAGGGCGTTCTCCTGGCTCGGCCGATCCGCAACACCGCGCTCGCCGAGTACTACGGGGGGCGCGGGATCGTCGATGCCATCGTCGTCCCGATGCTTTCCGACGGGGATGTCGCGGGGATGCTCACGGTCGCGAATCGCCTCGGCGAGTTCGCCACGTTCCACGAGCATGATCTTCGCCTGCTCCAGGTGCTAGCGAACCATGTCAGCGTCTCGGTCAGGAACGGCCGCCTGGTCGAAGAACTGGGTCGGGCCCTCGAGCATGAACGGAACGTCGCGAAACTGAAGGATGACTTCGTCGGAACCATCTCGCACGAGCTGCGGACGCCACTGACCAACGTCCAGGGATACGTCAAGACGCTGCTCAATCCGGCCGTTTCGTTGTCATCCGACGAGCAACAGGAGTTCCTCTCGTCGGCCGATCGCCAAGCGGAACGACTGAAGGTGCTCATCGAGGATCTGTTGTTCACGTCCCACCTCGAGACGGCCGAGCCTCAGGTCGCGCCCGAATCCTTTCATCTGGCCGATCTGATCGATCGGATAGTCCGGGATCGAGCCGGTCCGCACCGCATCGAGCGCATCGCGCTGTCGGTGCCACACGATCTACCGGTCGTCCGCACCAGAGAGGAGGACGTGTCCCGCCTGATCGGCAACCTCGTCGACAATGCGTTGAAGCACTCCCCACCGGAGGCGTCGGTCCGTGTCCAGGCACAGGTGGAAAGCGTCGGGGTCCGCGTGTCCGTCCGGGACGAAGGGCCGGGAGTCCCTCCGGACGAACGGGAACGGATCTTCGATCGCTTCTATCAGGTGGATCACGGGCCGACGCGTCGCGTGGGCGGAGCGGGCATGGGGCTGTACATCTGCAAACGGGCGGCCGAAGCCCTCGGTGCGCGCGTGTGGCTGGAGCGGTCGGGCCCGCGTGGGTCTACCTTCTGCGCCTGGCTCCCGTTCGATGTCCCGGCTGATCTGGACGGGACACGGAGCAGCCAGCACGCACGCTTGTCGAGTTCCGTCGCTTGAGGAGCGCTCGCGTAAGCACACGAGGTCGATCAACTGATCTCACTCGATCGTGCTGCGTTCCGATGCGATCAGGGTCCGTGGCCGGAGGTCGAGGTGGACTCGGCCAAGGGCTACCTGTCGGCCGTGACCACTCGGCTGAGCATCGACCACCTGCGCTCCGCGCGCGTGCGGCGCGAGCGCTACGTCGGCACGTGGCTGCCGGAGCCGATCCTGACCGAGGAGGAGGACGACGTCGCCCTCCACGCGGAGACGGCCGACTCGCTCTCGATGGGGTTCCTGGTGCTCCTGGAGAGCCTCACGCCGGTCGAGCGAGCGGTCTTCCTGCTGCGCGAGGTGTTCGACTACGGCTTCGAGGAGATCGCGAGGATCGTCGGTAAGACCGAGGAGAACTGCCGCCAGATCTCCGTGCGAGCTCGCAAGCACGTCCATGACGCCAAGCCGCGCTTCGAGGCGTCGCGCGCCAGGAAGGAGGAGCTCGCTCGGCGGTTCTTCGCGGCGGCGATGGACGGCGACCTGGACGGACTACTGGAGATGCTCGCGGCGGATGCGGTCGCGTACGCGGACGGGGGAGGGCTGGCGCCCGCCTCACGGCGCCCGGTCCACGGGGGGAAGAAGGTGGCGAACCTCCTGCTCGGGGCCGCGCGCATCGGCCGGAAGCTCAGTGTCGTCGGGATGCGCGAGGTCGGGATCAACGGCGAGCCGGGCTGCGTGTTCGAGGACGGCGATGGTCGGGCGATCGCTGTAGTGGCGCTGCCGACGACCTGGTCCAGACGCTCCGGGCGGTGAGCAACCCCGAGAAACTCCAACACCTCGGTCGATCGAAGGGTCGCTGATCGTGCATCCCGGGGAACTGATCGGGGCCGTCGTTCGAGGGGTCGTCGAAGTGATGCCCGAGCCCCTACGCCAGCGCTGGACGAAAGCGCTCGACACTGGGCGATTCGATATCCGCCCTGTGGGTCCAGACGCTGACGATCCGGGAACCTACCGATTCGAAGCGTTCTTGACAGATGGCGGTTCGCGCACCTCCATAAGGTTCCCTGTCTACGATCTTGCGCCGTTCTTGGATCTCCCAGAGACTCCCGAAGATGTTCACCGTGTGCGGCACCTATCCGCTTCGTTCGTCGACGCCCTGTCGTCAGGCGATCTTGCGACCTGTTCGTCGATGGTTTCCTTCGACGAGGGCTTCCTAAGGGGAGAGCAACCCATCTTCTCTTCGTGCTCGTTCAAAAGAGAAGGAGAGCCTGGGAGGGTGATCACTTCGAAGTCGAACTCGCGGGCCGAGACGGCTCCGGCCCGATCCGATCGGTCCTGTCACTGTGGTTCGACAACGCGGGCGAAGGGTGGTCGATCTTCCGATATCACCGTGAGGGCGGTGTATCGATCGAAGCCGATCCCTTCAGTTGATCTCCTTCTAGCTCCTGCGAGCGGCGCCAACCGCCTTCTTGGGAGGCTGCTTCGTGGACCGCTTGGTGATCTCGCCGACGATCTCGACCATCACTGGGACGCCGTCCACCCTCGAAGGCACAGCATCGGTCTGCGTGGGCCGAGCGAGGTTCAGCTTGACCGCATAACCGGCGCCCTGTCGCGCGATGCCGACGCCATTGACTGCGTCCGAGCCCTTCATGAGTTCGACAACCTTCGCCTTCGCAGCTCTTGCCTGAGACAGGGTCGCTGGCTTCATGGCTCTAGGCTAACAAGCCCACCATGAGACGGTCGAGGATCGCCCCGATGGGGTTCGCGTAGGTGACCCCGGTGCCGGTGGGTCCCCCGATATCGCTCCCGGCGAACAGCAGGGCGTACGGCTGGCGATCACCGGTCGTGAAGATCAGCGAACCGCTGTCACCACCGGCGCTGAACGGTGCTTGTCCGCCGGCGATCTCCACCTGTCCGTCGAACCGGGCGTTCCCGAAGTCGTACCGGACAACGACGTCGTCGACCTCGAAGGCTGTCACGCGTCCCCGAGTATGTCCGGTCGTCCGTCCCACCTTCTCGACACGGACCCCCGCATCCGGCGCCACCGGCTCACCCTGGAGATGACGACGCATGCCGAAGGGGACCACGTCGAACTCGACGTCCGGTTTGAGCTCGGCGAGCGCGCAGTCCATCGTGTTGGGTCTCCGAGGGTCGAGTCGAACGAACCTGGCGAGCGCAGCGATCACGTCCCTGGGTCGTTTCCCGCCGTCGACACTGCCAGGCTGCAGGATGTCGTCGCCCGGCTTCCCGGCGTTCTCGTCGGCCAGGACGTGATTGTTCGACAGGATGAATGTCTTGCTTCCTCGTTCCACAAGGCAACCGATCGTGCCGGCCGTGATCCGGAAGTGGCCGACGGAGATCCCCGGTTCGATCGGCCGGTGGCGCTCTTGGTACCCATCGTCGCGCTTCACGAGGTGCCCGATGAGCCGTACGTCCGCCTCCCCCCTCGCCACCTCCACGGCTCGTCGGACGTACGAGCTCCGGAGTAGGTTGAGGTGTTGCACGCGGACCGCGAGACGATAGTCACCGAGCTCCTTGCCCGGAGACACGCCGAGGGCGACCGACGGCTGGATGCGTTGCACGTCCGCCTCGCGACGCGACGGGAGCCCATAAGGGGTGATCGCATCGACGTCCAACCCGCTGCCTGCTTCACCTGAGCCAGCGAGCGACGCCTTCACTTCCCGAACCGACGAAAGCTGCATGTCTCCCCCTATCCGGTGCACGATGAGACCGAAGCGACCGCGACGACATCATCGATAGGGATCGTCACGTCCTGAGTAGCCTCGGGCGGTCTCACCATGAGAGCCGATGTTGTTGTACATGCTCATCGCCGATAGCTACTTCCCCCTCGCTCGGTCAGCCACGTCGCGACGATCGGTGTTGGGAGCCCGGAGAGAACGGGCGACTTGCGACACAACAGGGAACCAGGCGACACTCCAGTATGGTCCCCGAGACCCGTTTCGCCTGGCATGGCGACGTCTCGCTCGCCTATCAGGTGATCGGAGAAGGCGCGACCGACCTCCTGTACATCCCCGGCTGGCTCTCCAACGTCGACGTCATGTGGGAGAGTCCCGAATACGAGACCTTCCTCCGAAGGCTCGCCAGCTTCACGAGGCTGATCGTGATGGACCGGCGAGGGTACGGTTGCTCGGAGCGGTTCTCACCACACGAAGTGGATCCGCTCGAGGTGCACGTGGACGACGCGCTCGTCGTCCTCGACGCCGTGGGGTCCGACCGGGCGGCCTTCTTCAGCTTCGACGAAGGAACGTTCATCGGTTGTTTGCTCGCTGCCTCGCGTCCCGACCGCATCTCCCATCTCGCCTTGCTCGATCCGTCACCGTGCTGGACCAGCAACGAGGAGATCACATGGGAGTGGTCGGCTGAGCAGTGGCGCTCGAAGGTCGAGCTGGACCGCCAGCAATGGGGATCCTACGAAGCCTTGCGTCAGGAAGAGCCAGACACACCCGAGCGGATCCTTCGATGGGAAGCGAAGTTCAATCGTCAATCACAGAGCGCCGGCGCGGGAGCGGCCGAGGCGTTGAAGTACAGCGTGACCGATGTGAGGAAGGTGTTGCCAACGATCCGTGTTCCCACGCTCGTGGTCCACGGAACCGAGCGCCCGTCAACGTCTGTCGACGTGCGCAGTCCGAGGTACGTGGCCGAGCACGTCCCGGACGCCACGTTCGTGGAGATCGCAGCCGGCCATCTGCCCTGGTTCGACGGTGCGGAGCTGCTCTCCGACGAGATCGAAGGGTTCCTCACCGGCAGCCATTCGCACCCGGGGCTGGAACGCGTCCTCACGACGATCCTGTTCACCGATATCGTCGGCTCCACCGACAGGGCGGCCCGGATCGGGGATCGGGCGTGGGGCGAGGTGAAGCGCCGACACCACGACATCGTCCGCCGCGAGATCGATCGCTTCCGAGGTCGCGAGCGAGACACCGCCGGTGACGGCTTCTTCGCCACGTTCGATGGCCCCGCGCGCGCGGTCCGATGTGCGAAAGCGATCGAGGAGGGTGTCGGATCGATCGGGCTCGCGATCCGAGCCGGCGTGCACACGGGAGAGGTGGAGATCACACCGGAAGGACCGACCGGTATCAGCGTGCACATCGGCGCTCGCGTTGCGGCCCTGGCGAAGTCGAACGAGGTGTGGGCGTCATCGACCGTTCGAGATCTCACCGCCGGATCCGGCCTGGTGTTCGAAGACGTCGGGGAGCACCAGCTCAAAGGGGTCCCCGATCCCTGGCGGCTGTATCGCGTCAGCTGACCGGCCGGGGAGCCGAGCTGCGTGTTCGAGGAGGTGATGATCGCGCGATCGCCGCTGTTCGCCCTCTATCTCGACGGTCCCGGTCGGGCTCAACCGCGTGTCAGTAGTCGGACCACGTCGTCGAGGACCGTGTTGGCTGTGCGGAGATCGGCCTCACGGAGCTCGGACCCGAGGGCATCCGCCCACGCGCGCTGCCGGGTGCGGATCGCTCGCAGCGCGGTGAGGCCCTGGGGAGTGATCCGCACGAGCTTGGCGCGACGGTGGTTCGGGTTGCCCTCATAGGTGGCCAGTCCATCTCGCACGAGGACATCGGCGATGCGCTGGACGCTCTGCCGGGTGAGCCACCACGCACGCGCGATCTGCGCCACCGACAGCGGCGCCTCATCGATCGCGGCGAGGACCCTCCATCTCGCACTCGTCTGGCCGGCGGGCCGGGCCATGGCGTCTCCCACGGCGAGCAGGAGTCCGTTCAACCGGAAGACGTGGACGACCAGCTCGCTCACCGCATCTCCCGCCGTCGTGCGATCGGTCCGTCCTCGATTGACAGGATGCTGTCGTTTGGATATGTTCTTCGTCATGACAGCATCCTGTCATAGCTGAGTCCGCTCGTCACGGTGAGCGGGGGAGGAGGTCACGATGGGCGACACGACCGACCAGATCCGGCCCTTCCGGATCGAGGTTCCCGAGGCGATCCTCGACGACCTGCGTGACCGGCTCACGCGGACCCGCTGGCCTGATGAGCTTCCCGGCGTCGGAGACAGCTACGGTGTGTCGCTCGACCTCGTGAAGCCACTCGCCGAACGCTGGCGCACGGACTACGACTGGCGCGAGTGGGAGGGGGAGCTCAACAGGCATCAGCAGTACACGACCACGATCGATGGGCAGAACATCCACTTCCTGCATGTCCGCTCGCCGGAGGCGGACGCCTTCCCGCTCATCCTCACCCACGGCTGGCCCGGATCGGTCGTCGAGTTCCTCGACGTGATCGGGCCGCTGAGCGACCCGGCCGCGCACGCCGCGAAGCCGGACGAGGCGTTCCACCTCGTGATCCCTTCGCTCCCCGGCTACGGGTTCTCCGGTCCGACCCGCGAGACCGGCTGGAATCGCTACCGCACCGCCGCGGCGTGGGCCGAGTTGATGCGACGTCTCGGCTACGACCGGTACGGGGCGGTCGGCAACGATGCCGGATCGATGGTCAACCCGGAGCTCGGAAGGATCGACCCCGAACACGTCGTGGGCCTGCACGTCACGCAGATCTTCTCGTTCCCCTCCGGAGATCCTTCCGACATGGCGGATCTGACTCCGGAGGAGCAGGGCCAACTCGCGACGCTCCAGTGGTTCTACGAGAACAAGTTCTCGTTCAACCAGCTGATGTCGCAGCAACCGCAGACGCTGGCGTACGCGCTGTCGGATTCCCCCGTGGGCCTGCTCGCGTGGAACGCGCAACTCTTCGGGAAGGATCTGGACGATGATTTCATCCTGACGAACGTGATGCTCTACTGGCTCACGGGAACGGGCGGCTCGGCAGCACGTCTCTATTACGAGGATGCTCACGCCACGCAGCCGACCGAACCGACGACGGTCCCGATGGGTCTCGCTGCGTTCGGGGGTGATTTCAGCGGCATCCGGCGCTTCGCCGAGCGCGATCATTCGAACATCGTCCGCTGGTCGACCTTCGACCACGGGGGACACTTCGCGGCACACAAGGCGCCCGAGCTCCTCGTCGGAGACATCCGGTCGTTCTTCGAACCCCTGCGCTGACACGCTCGACCCGAGCGTGGTCTCCTGGCCGCGGAGCGCGGAAGGAGCACGCGGATGAGGCTGGAAGACATCGTCACGACGTCCGCGTCGATCGGCGAGACGAGATCGCGCAGGACGAAGATCGAACTGATCGCGGGGTGCCTTCGACGCACCGGTCCGGAGGAGGGGCCGATCGCCGTCGCCTACCTTTCAGGTCGGCTGCCACAGGGAACGATCGGCGTCGGATGGGCCTCGCTCCGTGACCGTCCGGCACCTGCGGACGAGGCGATGCTCGAGCTGCTCGGGGTCGACGCAGCTTTCGAGCGGATCCGAACCGCGACAGGCGCGGGAAGCCAGAAGGCTCGTCGACTCGAACTGGCGGCGCTCCTCGGTGCGGCGACCGAGACCGAGCAGGAGTTCCTCGCCCGGCTCTTGATGGGGGAGCTTCGGCAAGGTGCGCTCGAAGGGATCGTGGTCGAGGGCGTCGCCGTGGCGGTCGGCGTCCATCCCGCCGAGGTCCGTCGCGCCCTCATGGTCGCGGGCGACCTCGGCGTGGTGGCGAGCGCGGCGATCAGCGATGGCGACGCCGGCTTGCAGGGGCTGCGGCTGGAGGTCCTCCGCCCGGTCTCCCCGATGCTGGCGCAAACGGCATCAGACCCAGCCGACGCTCTGGCGCGGATCCATCCCGCGGAGGTCGAGTGGAAGCTCGACGGTGTGCGCCTTCAGGTCCACGTCTCGGCGAAGGAAGTGCGCGCCTTCGCGCGTACCCTCGCCGACGTCACGGATCGGGTCCCGGAGATCGTCGAGGAGGTGTCGCGTCTCGGACTCGACTCGGCGATCCTTGACGGCGAGGCGATCGCGCTTCGGCCCGACGGACGACCGCAACCGTTCCAGGTCACGGGGAGCCGGTTCGCCAGTCGCGTCGACGTCGAGGGCCAGCGCCGATCGGTTCCGCTCTCGCCCTTCTTCTTCGACCTGCTCCACGTGGATGGCGAGGATCTGATCGATCGCCCGACCGTCGAACGTGTCTCGCTCTTGGAGGCTCGCCTCCCCGCATCGCTGCGCGTCCCCCGGATGATCGCAGAGGATGCCGGAACGGCCGAGCGGTTCCTGGATGACGCACTCGCGCACGGCCACGAGGGCGTGATGGTCAAGTCGCTCGACGCTCCCTACGAAGCAGGTCGTCGCGGCGCGGGCTGGCTGAAGGTCAAGCGCGCGCACACGCTCGATCTGGTCGTCCTCGCCGTGGAATGGGGGCACGGTCGCCGTCAGGGGTGGTTGAGCAACCTCCATCTTGGGGCCCGCGACCCGGCCGGCGGATTCGTGATGCTCGGGAAGACATTCAAAGGGATGACCGACGAGATGCTCGCATGGCAGACCGAGCGACTGCTGACACTGGAGACGTCGCGTGAAGGGAACGTCGTCCATGTGCGGCCCGCCCTCGTCGTCGAGGTCGCTTTCGACGGCCTGCAGGCGAGCCCCCGCTATCCGGCGGGCGTGGCGCTCCGGTTCGCTCGGGTCAAGGGGTATCGGCACGACAAGCGACCGGAAGATGCGGATACGATCGACACGGTCCTCGCGATCTTCGCGGGGACGTCGGCTGGGTAGTCGCTCGCCCGGCGACGACCGAGGTGAGCGATCTCAGGATGTTTGGGGAAGCTCCCTCAGCGCGTCGACGAGTTCTCGCTCGACCTTCGGCAGGTCGGGCCACTTGTCGAGCTCGCGGAGAAGGTTCCGAGCCTCCTCCTCCGTCATCCAGACGAACACTTCGTCCTCTCGGCGTTCAGCTCGCATCCACCAACCCTCCGACGAGTCCGGCTCACACGCGGCGCCGGTAGCGCGCGATCGCGAGCGGAGCGAACACGGCCACGATCGCGATCATCCAAATGATCGACCTGACCAGCGCGTCACCGACAGGGAGACCGAGCATCAGCCGCCGCGCCCCGTCGATGACGGCCGTGACGGGGTTCCACTCTGCGAAGGCTTGCAGCCAACCGGGCATCGTTTCGGGCGGCACGAACGCCGAGCTCACGAACGTGAGCGGCAAGATGATCAGGAACCCCCACGTGTTGACGGACTCCGTCGTGCGTGCCGTGATCCCGATCAACGCCATCGGCCAGCACATGGTGAGTCCGAAGGCAGTCACTAGAAGGAGGGCGCCGATCGCCTCGACCGCGGTGCCCCCGAAGCGGAAGCCCAGCACCACCCCGAGGGCCGTGATCAACAGGACGCTCCAGGTGACCCGAAAGCCATCGGCCGTGATCCGACCGGCGATCACCGCGGATCGCGCGATCGGCAGCGACCGGAACCGGTCGATGACGCCGCGCTGGAAGTCGACGTTGATCGCGATCGCGGTCGTGAACGGCAGGAACGCCACGGTCTGAACGAGGATGCCGGGGAGCGCGAACTGCAGGTACTGCGTCGACGAGCTGGCGATCGCACCCCCGAAGACGTAGACGAACAGCACGAGGAACATCAACGGCTGGATCGACATCTCGACCAGCTGTTCGGGCGTGGCCTTGATGTGCAGGAGATTCCGCCGGGCGATCGTCAACGTGTTGGTGAGGACGTTGGAATGACCCCTGTCCTCGATGGCAACGGCGCTCATGTCGACCTCCGTTCGGCGCCGGTATCGGCCTCGAGCTCCTCGACCTCGGTCACGTGGCCGGTGATCGCGAGGAACACCTCGTCCAGGCTCGGCCGTCGCAAGGCGAGCTCGTCCATGAGGATCCCCTCGTCGTCGAGGCGCCGCGCGACCTGACCGAGCTCCACGCCGTCCGCGATCGACACCGTCACGACATCGCCCTCGGCATGGATCGCGTCCTCGTCCCTGGCGAACGCCTCGAGGATGCGCCGCGTGCTCGGCACCTCGCCCGGATCGACGGGCTGGGCGACCACGACCTGTCCGCCCACGCGCATCTTCAGTTCTTTCGACGTGCCGGCCGCGATCACCTTGCCGTGGTCGATCAC
>DATAEV010000273.1:0-3230 GCA_036257875.1 Actinomycetota bacterium
GGAAGGACGTCCTGATCGTCGCCAGCGTGTCCGCGATCTACGGCCTGGGCTCCCCGGAGGAGTACGAGGGCCAGCTGCTGCGCGTCTATCGCGGGACCGAGGTGCCCATGGACTTCGCGATGCAGCGGCTCGTCGACATCCAGTACCAGCGCAACCAGGTCAGCCGCGCTCGCGGGACGTTCCGCGTCACCGGTGACACGCTCGAGGTTTTCCCACCCTACGAGCAGGCCGGCTACAGGATCGAGTGGTGGGGTGACACGGTGGAGCGGATCAGCCAGTTCGATCCCACCACGGGCGAGATCGTCAAGGACGACATCGTCGACCACACGACGTTCCCCGCGTCCCACTACGTCGCCAGCGAGGACCGCATGAAGCAGGCGATCGTGACGATCGAGGAGGAACTCCACGAGCGACTGCGCTGGCTCGAAGACCAGGGGAAGATGCTGGAGGCCGAGCGCCTGCGGATGCGAACGACGTACGACCTCGAGATGCTTCGCGAGGTCGGCTTCTGCAGCGGGATCGAGAACTACTCACGCCACATCGACGGCCGGGGCCCGGGCACCGCGCCGTTCACCCTGCTCGACTACTTCCCCGACGACTACCTGGTGGTGCTCGACGAGTCCCACGTCACCGTGCCGCAGCTCCACGGGATGTACGAGGGAGACGTCTCACGGAAGACCACGCTCGTGGACTTCGGCTTCCGGCTCCCGTCCGCGATCGACAACCGTCCGCTGCGGTTCGATGAGTTCCAGGAGCGCGTGCAGCAGATCGTCTACATGTCCGCGACCCCCGGGCCGTACGAGCTCCGCGTGACGTCGACGGTGGTCGAGCAGATCGTCCGGCCCACCGGGCTGATCGACCCCGAGGTTGAGATCCGCCCCACGAAGGGGCAGGTGGACGATCTGATGGGCGAGATCCGGGCGCGGACCGACCAGGATCAACGCGTCCTCGTCACCACGCTCACGAAGAAGATGGCTGAGGACCTGACCGATTACTTGGTCGAGATGGGGATCCGCGTCCGGTACCTCCATTCGGAGGTCGACACGTTGCGGCGGATCGAGATCGTGCGAGATCTCCGCCTCGGCGAGTTCGACGTCCTGGTCGGGATCAACCTGCTCCGGGAGGGCCTCGACCTTCCCGAGGTCTCGCTCGTCGCGATCCTCGATGCCGACAAGGAGGGGTTCCTTCGCTCCGGGACCTCGTTGATCCAGACGATCGGACGGGCGGCGCGCAACGTCGACGGGACCGTCCGGATGTACGCGGACAGCGTGACCGATTCCATGAAGGCCGCCATCAGCGAGACCCAACGCCGGCGACAGATCCAGCTCGCGTACAACACCGAGCACGGGATCGACCCGCAAACGATCCGCAAGAAGGTGACGGACATCCTCCTCTCGCTCCGCGGCGAGGATCAGGCACCCACCACGCCGAAGCGCGAGCGGCGCCGGAAGATCACGCACCCCGAGATGCCGACCGAAGAGCTCGAGCGGTTGATCCAAGGGCTCGAGGAGGAGATGCATCAGGCCGCGAAGGACCTCCGGTTCGAGTACGCCGCGCGGCTCCGCGACGAGGTCCAGGAGCTTCGTAAGGAGCTGCGCCAGCTCCGCGAGGCCGGCGTCGCGTAGCCTTCTGCCGCGTGAGCAACCTCAGCATCCGCGCACCGCTCGCGTGGCTCGGGGCAGGCGGGCTCACGCCTGACGTCCAGATCGATCTGGACGGCGGCGTGATCGCGTCCGTGGGGCGGGTCCATCCGGTTCCGGACGACACGGAGATCGTGGCCGCCGACGGCATCGTGATGCCGGCGGC
Source organism: Actinomycetota bacterium (assembly GCA_036257875.1). Lineage (GTDB taxonomy): Bacteria > Actinomycetota > UBA4738 > UBA4738 > HRBIN12 > AC-51. Next base: position 1,807 of record DATAEV010000273.1, read on the forward strand.
GGCCGACCGCCACGTCCACATCGGGCTCGCGGATCCCGCCGCGGTCCTTGCCCGCGGCGTGACCGCGGTTCGTGACCTGGGGTGGCCCCCGGACACCGTCTTCCCGCTGGTCGATCTCTCCGAGCTCCCGACGTTCGACGGTCCGTTGATCCGAGCCGCAGGCCCGATGCTGACCGTCACCGACGGCTATCCGATGGGTTCGCCTTGGGCGCCGCTCGGGACGGGGCGCGCGGTCGCCGGTCCCGAGGACGCGGCCGCGGCCGTCGTGGAGCTCAGCGCGCGGAGCGCCACCGCGATCAAGGTTTCGCTCAACGCCGAGGCCGGCCCGGTGCCGTCGGATGCGGAGCTGACGGCGATCTGCGACGCGGCGCACGAGGTGGAGCTCCCCGTGACGGCGCACGCGCAAGGGGAGGGGCAGGTGGAGCGAGCGTTGGGGGCCGGCGTCGACGAGCTCGCCCACACGCCGTGGACCCACCATCTTTCCGAGGACGTGGTCGCGCGCTGCGCGTCGAGCATGCGGATCGTGTCGACCCTCGACATCCACGGGTTCGGCCGGGACACGCCGGCCCTCCGGGCGGCGCTGGATAACCTCCGGCGTTTCCACGGTGCGGGCGGGACGGTGATCTACGGGACCGACCTGGGCAACGGTTCGATCCCGGCCGGGATCCACACGCGGGAGCTGCGCCTGCTCGGCGAGGCGGGGCTCACCAGCGACGAGATCGTGATCGCGCTGACCCGAGCGCCGATCGAGCCGGGTGCGCCCGCCGACCTGGTCGTTCTGGGCGACGATCCTCTCCGCGATCTTGGCGCGTTCGATGACATCCGGCTGGTCGTTCGCGCCGGCAGGGTTGCGCCGCAGCCGGCCTTCGGATAAGCATCGGCCCCATGACCGACTCGCCGGTGGTTGACGATCGCAACGTCACGCTCGAAGAGCTGCAGCTCGCAGCGCGGAACCACGGGATGCCGCTGGAAGGTCTGCGGTACGACGTGACCCCCGCGGGGATGCATTACCTCCTGATCCACTTCGATGTGCCGGAGACCCGGCCGGACGGCTGGCGACTCACGCTGGACGGGCACGTGCGCTCCACACTCGATCTGGGTCTCCAGGATCTCCAGGGACGTGAGACCGTGACCCGGCGCGTGACGCTCGAGTGCGCGGGGAACGGTCGCGCGAGGCTCGCGCCGCGTCCGCTGAGCCAGCCCTGGTTGCTGGAAGCGGTCGGCAACGCGGAGTGGACGGGGACCCCGCTCGCCCCGCTCTTGGAAGAGGCGGGGCTGGAGGACGACGCCGTCGACCTGGTATTCACGGGCGCCGACCACGGCCTCCAGGGCGACGTCGAACAGGACTACCAACGGAGCCTCTCGGTCGAGGACGCGATGCACCCGGACGTGATGCTGGTGTGGGCGATGAACGGCCAGCCGCT
>DATAEV010000290.1:0-36810 GCA_036257875.1 Actinomycetota bacterium
CGACCCGAGACGGAGGTCCTCGTGGACGTCGCCCTCGAGCTCCTGGAAGGCATCGAGTCGCCGTGCGTGGTGGATCTCTGCACCGGCTCGGGCGCCGTCGCCCTCGCGATCGCCGACGAACGTCCCGGCACGCGCGTGACGGCGACGGACCGCTCCGAGGTCGCCGTGAACCTCGCGCGCGAGAACGCCGAGCGGCTCGGGCTCGCGGTGGACGTTCGCGCCGGCGACCTGTTCGAGCAGGTGCCGGGGGCGTACCTGGGCGAGGTCGATCTGGTCGTGGCGAACCCTCCGTACCTATCCGCCGAGAAGGCGGACGATCTCCCGCCGGAGGTCCGAGCCGATCCACCGGAGGCGTTGTTCGGCGGGCTCGAGGTGACGCGTCGTCTGATCACGGAGTCGGTCGCCTGGCTCCGGCCGGGTGGCGCGTTGGCGGTCGAGTGCGACGAGGGCGCCGCGGCGGCGGTCGCGGGCGCGGCGCGCGGGGCCGGCTTCGAGGAGGTGTTCGTGCGGCGCGACCTGAACGGACGCGACCGGGTCGTCGGCGCGCGGCGGCCGTGACGGCGGGCGGAACGATCGAGGCCGCGGCGGCCGCCGCGCGCCGCGGCGCCTTGATCGTGTTCCCGACCGACACCGTCTACGGGATCGGCACGCGACCGGACGACCCCGCGGCGACGGCTCGGTTGTTCGCGGCGAAGCACCGGCCGTTGGATCTGACGCTCCCGGTGCTGGTGGCTTCGGCCGTCGACGCGCGCCACGTGGCCGTCCTCGACGACCGCGCGTCCCGCGTCGCCGCCGCGTGCTGGCCGGGTGCGCTCACCCTGGTGCTTACGAGGACGGACGCGTCGCGAGACTGGGATCTCGGTGGTGACGGAGCGACGATCGGCGTGCGCGTCCCGGATCATCCGGTCGCGAGGTCGTTGCTCGGGCGCGCGGGACCGCTCGCGGCGACGAGCGCCAATCGATCCGGTGAGCCTCCGGGGCGCGATCACGACGAGCTCGTCGCCACGTTCGGCGGGGCGGTCGCCGTCTACCTATGCAGCGATGGATCCGTTGGCGGTGCCGCGTCCACCGTGATCGACCTGACGGGAGCGGAGCCGAGGGTCCTTCGTCGGGGTGATGTCGACCCCGAGCACGTGATCGGTCTGGCGACGGCGCGGTGAGCTCAGCGAGCCGGTCCCGGAAGCCCCCACTGTTAGACTCCGGCCTCCTGAGATGACCGCCGTCATCGTCGTGTGCACCGGCAACGTGTGCCGCTCCCCGATCGCCGAGGGGCTGATGCGACGCGCGACGGAGCACCGGTCGGTTGGAGCACCGATCACGGTGTCGTCGGCCGGGACGGCCGGCTGGGAGGGATCGCCCGCGATGCCGGAGGCGGTCGAGGCCGTCGCCGAGCGGGGGGTGGACATCTCCGGCCACGTGGCGACGCGGCTCCGACCGGGCATGGCGGCCGTCGCCGATCTCGTGCTCTGCATGGCGGCGGAGCACCGGGACCAGATCGCGAGCGAGGAGCCGCAGGCCGTCGACAGGACCTTCACGTTGAAGGAGCTCGTCCGGCTCCTCGAGGGTGGGGCGCGGACCGCGGCGACGCCCGCGGCGAGGATCGCCGCCGCCGCCGCGGCCCGCGCCCGCGCGGAGGGGAGCGAGCCCCTGGACGAGGACATCGCCGACCCGCTCGGGTTGCCGCTCGAGGGCTACCGCGCGATCGCCACCGAGCTAGACGACTGGATCGTCCGGCTCGTCCCCGCGCTCTTCGATCCGGTCCCCGCGACCACCGTCTCCGGGGAGCACTGACGTGCGGATCGTCGTCGCGAGCGACCATGCGGGATTCCCGCTGAAGGAAGCCCTGAAGCCCTTCCTGGCGTCGGGCGGTCACGACGTCACGGACGTGGGGGCCTTCTCCGAGGAGCCGGTCGACTATCCGGTCTTCTGCGCGGCCGCCGCTCGCGTCGTAGCGGCCGGCGACGCCGACCGCGCGATCGTGCTGGGGGGGTCCGGGCAGGGCGAGCAGATCGCGGCGAACAAGGTCGACGGCATCCGAGCCGCGCTCTGCCACGACGTCACGCTCGCGCGGCTGTCGCGCGAGCACAACGACGCGAACGTCCTCAGCATGGGCGCGCGGATCATCGCGCCGGTGTACGCGGAGGAGATCGTCGGCGTCTGGCTGTCAACGCCATTCGCCAAGGGCCGGCATGTGCCGCGGATCGAGCAGATCGCGGCGATCGAACGAGGGGAGCTCTGAGCATGCGCGAGTACGCGGCGGACTGGGAGTCGTTGAAGGCCACGGATCCGGAGGTCGCCGATGCGATCGCCGGGGAGCTGGAGCGGGAACGCACCACGCTGCGGTTGATCGCATCGGAGAACTACGCGAGCCCGGCGGTGTTGGCCGCGGTCGGTTCGACCCTCAGCGACAAGTACGCGGAAGGGTATCCGGGACGCCGGTATTACGGTGGTTGCCGGTACATCGACGTCGTCGAACAGCTCGCGATCGATCGCGCGAAGGAGCTGTTCGGTGCGGAGCATGCCAACGTGCAGCCCCACGCGGGCGCCACCGCGAACATGGCCGTGTTCGGCGCCTTCCTCGAGCCACGCGATCCGGCGTCGACCGTGTTGGGCATGAAGCTCGCGCACGGAGGACATCTCACGCACGGGTCACCCGTCAACGTCTCCGGGATGTGGTTCAACTTCATCGGGTACGAGGTCGACCACGAAACCGAACAGCTCGACATGGATCGGATCCGGGACCAAGCGCTCGCGGAGCGTCCGCGCATGATCCTTGCCGGGTACACCGCGTACTCCCGGACGATCGACTTCGAGGCGTTCCGCCGGATCGCGGACGAGGTGGGAGCGCTCTTCTGGGTCGACGCGTCGCACTTCATCGGACTCGTGGCCGGCGGGGCGTTCCCGAGCCCCGTGCCCTACGCCGACGTCGTGACGTTCACGACCCACAAGGCGCTCCGCGGCCCCCGTGGCGCCATGATCCTGTGTCGCGAAGAGCACGCGAAGGCCATCGACAAAGCCGTGTTCCCGATGATGCAGGGGGGGCCGATCGAGAACAACATCGCCGGGAAGGCCGTCGCGTTGAAGGAGGCGATGACGCCGGCGTTCCGCGAGTACGCGGAGCGAACGGTTCGGGACGCGCGGGCGCTCGCGTCGGGGCTCGCCGACGAGGGGCTGCGCGTCGTGTCGGGTGGCACCGACTCGCATCTCGCCCTCGTCGACGTCCGTCCGATCGGCGTCGACGGCAAGACCGCCGAGGCGCTCTGCGACGAGGTGGGGATCACGCTCAACAAAAACCAGATCCCGTACGACCCGAATCCGCCGTCCACGCCGTCCGGGATCCGCGTCGGGACGCCCGCCTGCTCCACGCTCGGCATGGATGAACCGGAGATGCGGGAGATCGCCGGGATCATCGGAGACGTGCTCCGTCACCCGGACGACGCCGGCACGAAAGACAAGGCTCGCGATCAGGTTCGCGACCTGATGCAGCGGTTCCCGCTCTACCCGTAGGCCGGGGTTGCCGTCCGGCCGCCCGGGCGGACACACTGCTCGGGTCGTGGACGCGTCCCTCGCGGTCTTCCTCACTGCTGGTGGTCTGCACGCGTATTCCGAGATCTTCGCTATCGCCGCAGCGGTCACGTTCCTGGCGACCCCACTCGTTCGGCGGTTCGTGGTCGCGGCCGGGGTGATCGACCAGCCCTCCGACCGGCGGGTGCACCCGAAGCCAACCCCGACGATGGGCGGCCTGGCGATGTATCTGGGGTTCCTGGCCGCGCTCGGGCTCTCCCGGGTGGTCCCGTTCTTCCGGGACGTGAACGGCGCCAGTCCGGAGCCCCTTGCCGCGTTGGTGGCGTGCACCCTCATGGTCGGGCTCGGGGCGATCGACGACACACGCGGAACCACGGCGCTCTCCAAGCTCACCGCGCAGATCTTCATCGCCGGCGTGGTGGTGCTGTTCGGCGTGCGATTCGCGTATTCATGGGCTCCGTGGCTGCCGGGCAACGGGATCGTCGTGCTCTCGGGCGACCTGCCGGTGATCCTCACGATCGTCTTCGTCGTATCGGTCGCGAACGCCGTCAACCTGGTCGACGGGTTGGACGGCCTCGCTGCCGGGATGGTGGCCATCGCCGCGAGCGCCTTCTTCATCTTCATGGTCCGAAGCCCCAGCAGCTTCTTCGGCGAAGCGTCGCAGGCGGCGTTGCTCTCCGCGATCACGGTCGGGATCTGTTTGGGATTCCTCCCCTGGAACTTCTTCCCCGCAAGGATCTTCATGGGGGATACGGGCTCGATGCTGCTCGGCATGCTCTTGGCGATCGCGACCATCTCGGGCGTCGGGAACAATCCCCGCCCCCCGAGCCCGGGTGAGCTGGCCGCTCCGCTCGCGCTCGTCGTCGTCCCGCTACTGGTGCTCGCGGTACCGATCCTCGATGTCGTGCTCGCGATCCTCCGGCGGACCTGGCGCGGACAGGGCATCGGCCATGCGGACAAGGAACACCTGCATCACCGCCTGATGGAGATCGGACATGGGCACCGTCAGGCGGTCCTGCTGATGTATCTCTGGAGCGCGCTGATCTCCGGCTGCGGTCTGGCGATCGGGCTGATCGACGGACGGTTCGTGGTCGGTCTGATCCTGGTCGGCGCGGCCGCGTTGTTCTCAGCGACGGCGTTCCCCCGGCTCGCCCGCCGACGCAACGGGGAGCACGCGGTTCCCGTGCAGGACAACGGTTCGAAGGAGCATGGTCCCGTCATCGGGCCGGTCGTCGCGGCCGGACCGGATCTGCCGCGGGAACCGGCGCCCGAGGTACCGCCAGAGGCCACGAGCGATCTCCCCCCGGGGGCACCGTGAGAACCTCTCCGGATGTCCAACCCGTACAAGTGGTCGAGGGATGGTTCCCGTTGAAGGCTGTTCAAGGTCGGCGTGATCGTGTGATGATCGCCGCCGCCCGGCCCACCGAGGGGGCACACCGGGCGGATCCCTCGAGGAGGTGCCAGTGACCGAGATCGACGTTCGGCTGGAACGCGTCTCCAAGTTCTTCGGAGACGTCCCGGCTGTCGACGACCTCTCCCTCGACATCGCGGAGGGCGAGTTCTTCAGCCTGTTGGGACCGTCCGGCTGCGGGAAGACCACCACGCTCCGGATGATCGGGGGCTTCGAGGATCCATCCCTCGGGACGGTGTACCTGGGCGGGCGCGACGTCACCGACCTCCCGCCGTACCGACGCGACGTCAACACGGTCTTCCAGTCCTACGCGCTGTTCCCGCACCTGGACGTGTTCGAGAACGTGGCCTTCGGTCTGCGGCGCAAGAAGGTCGGCGGGAAGGACATCGGGCAGCGCGTCCGCGATGCGATGAGCCTGGTGGACCTCGAGGGGTTCGAGAAGCGCAAGCCCTCGCAGATGTCCGGAGGACAGCAGCAGCGGGTGGCGCTCGCCCGGGCGCTGGTCAACCGCCCGAAGGTCTTGCTGCTCGACGAGCCGCTCGGCGCCTTGGACCTGAAGCTCCGCAAGCAGATGCAGCTGGAGCTCAAGCGGATCCAGGAGGAAGTGGGCATCACGTTCATCTACGTGACACACGACCAAGAAGAGGCCATGACCATGTCGGATCGTCTGGCCGTGATGCGGCGTGGCCAGATCGAACAGATCGGCGCCCCCGAGCTCGTCTATGAGTCGCCGGCGACGGAGTTCGTCGCCGGGTTCCTGGGCGCCTCCAACCTGCTCGACGGAGAGCTCGTCGGGAACCAGAGCGACGTCGCGATGGTTCGCCTAACCACCGGCCAGGACATCTCCATCCCTGCCTCGAAGGTTCCGTCGGACATCGACACGCTGGTCAAGGTGGGGGTTCGGCCGGAGAAGATCAGCATCCAGGCGGACGAGGGGGAGCCGCCGGCTGAGACCAACTGGGTCTCTGGGCTGCTCCGGATCGCGACGTACATCGGTGTCAGCCATCAGTACAAGGTCGAGGGGCCGGGTGGGACCGAGCTGACCGTTTACGTGCAGAACCTCGGTGCCGAAGAGGCACCGGCGCCGGGCAGGAAGGTCCGACTGACCTGGCGCCCCGAGCACACGTTCATCGTGAAGCCATCCGAAGCGCTGACTCCCGAGGAGGTCGAGGAATGACCGATCAGCAGCAGCCCGTCGATCCCGCGCTGTGGCGCGGGCTCACCCAGGCGCGGACGTCGCGACGAGGGTTCCTCCGCGCGGCCGGCGTCGGTGCTGGCGCGCTGAGCCTCTCCTCGATCCTCGCGGCGTGCGGGACCGCAGGGGTGAGCAGTTCGAGCGCCGCCGCCAACGGGGTGGGTTCGGTCGAATGGTGGGGCCAGCAGCCGGAGACGAAGACGCTGAACTATGCCAACTGGCCGTACTACATCGACACCGCGCACGGGAAGCATCCTTCGATCGAGCAGTTCCAGCAGTCGACCGGGATCGCCGTCGACTACACGGAGCCGATCAACGACAACACCTCGTTCTTCACGAAGATCCGTCCGGATCTGCAAGCCGGCAACTACATCGGGTACGACGTGATCGTGCTCACCAACAGCGATCCGCCCCTGAGCCAGATGATCGGGTTCGGGTGGGCGGTGCCCCTCGATCAATCGCGGATGACGAACTTCAAGAAATACGCCAGTCCGCTCGTCACCGACCCCTCGTGGGATCCCGGGAACATCCACACCATGGCCTGGCAGTCCGGGTACACGTGCATCGGCTACAACACCAAGTACATCACCGAAGACATCCATTCGATCCAGTCCCTGTTCGACCCGAAGTACGAGGGGAAGATCGGGATGATGGGGATCGCGACCGAGCTCGGCAGCGCGGGGCTGCTCGCGATCGGCGTCGATCCCGCCGCGTCGACGCCCGATGATTGGTCGAAGGCGGCCGAGAAGTTGAACCAGCAGAAGCCGCTCGTTCGGTCCTACTACGACCAGGACTACATCAAGGCGCTCAAGAACGAGGACATCTGGATCTCGATGGTCTGGTCGGGCGACGTCTTCCAGGCAGCGAACTACCAGGGGTACGACACCTTGAAGGCCGTGATCCCGGACGAGGGCTCCATGTTCTGGACCGACAACCAACTGATCCCGGTCGGTGTCGAGAACCCGGTCGCCGCGATGGAGTTCATGGACTACGTCTATGACCCACAGGTGCAAGCGCTGATCGAGGATTACAACGCCTACGTCTGCCCCGTGCCCGCGGCGAAATCGATCATCGCGAACCAGTTGAAGGATCCGACGGTCGCCAACAGCCCGACGGTCTTCCCTGACGCCCAGATGGTCGCGCGGTCCAAGCCCTACTACCAATTCAAGAACTCCCAGGACCTGGACCAATGGAACAGCACGTTCGAGCCGATCTACACGGGATAGAACCGCAGCAGCGTCACACGAGGATCGGGCGGAAGCTGAGCCCGTATCTGATGGGCGGCCCAGCTGTGCTGTGGCTCGTCGTGTTCTTCTTGGTCCCGCTCGTCACGATGCTTTCGCTCTCGGTTCAGACCTGCGACTCGATCACGCAGGCGTGCCAGCTGACCTGGCACTTCGCCGAGTTCCCGGACGTCATCAGCGAGTTCAGCGATACGATCGTCCGATCGTTCGTTTACGCGGGCGCCGCGACCATTGCGACCCTGATCGTTTCATTCCCCGTCACGTACTGGATCGCGTTCCGGGCGAAGCGGAAGAATTTCTTCCTGCTGATGCTGCTGGTTCCCTTCTTCGTTTCGTTCGTGATCCGCACGACCGCATGGCAGTTCCTGCTCGCCGATCAGGGGATCATCGTCGGGACGCTCAAGAACCTGCATCTGCTGCCGGAGAACTTCCACATCCTCGCAACCGGATGGGCCGTGATCGCGGGCATCGCGTACAACTACCTCCCCTTCACGGCGCTCCCGCTCTACGTGGCGCTCGAACGGATCGACCGGCGGGTCTTGGAGGCGTCGCACGATCTCTATGCGACCCGTCGAGCGGCATTCACGCGCGTCGTGCTCCCGCTGTCGGTCCCCGGGATCTTCGCGGCATTCCTCCTGACGTTCGTGCCTGCTGCCGGGGACTACGTCAATGCCTTCATCCTTGGTGGGACGAACAACCGGATGATCGGCAACGTGATCCAAACGAAGTTCCTCGAAGCTGTGGACTATCCTGCCGCGTCCGCGCTCTCGGTGATCCTGCTGGTCCTGATGCTCGTGGGCATCGCCGCCTATGCGAAGTTCCTCGGCTCTCGAACGATCGAGGAGTACGTGTGAGCACGCTCACGCAGGATGTCCCGGTCCCGTCGGCGAAGGAGCTCGCGCCCGTCCCGCGCGAACGACGGCGCCGCTGGACGTATTACGTGCTGCCGATCTACTCGAGCGGGTTCTTCCTCTATCTGCTGATCCCGATCGCCTTCATGATCGTCTACAGCTTCAACCAATCGCATTCGGCCCTTCCACAGGTCACCTTCAAATGGCAAGGGTTCACGACCCAGTGGTATAAGGAGTGGCAGGGGATCCCCGGCCTCGGCGACGCCTTCTTCCTGTCGATCAAGCTGGCGCTGCTGGCGACGGTGATCGCCGCCACCCTTGGAACCCTCCTCGCGCTCGCCCTGGTCCGCTATCGCTTCCGCGGGAAGGGCGCCACCGAACAGGTGATGTTCGCCAACATCGCCGCCCCCGAGATCGTCCTAGGTGCCTCCCTGTTGGGCTTCTACATCACGCTCAACCTCGACCGCGGCTTCTCCACCCTCCTGATCGCGCACGTGATGTTCTGCATCGCCTACGTCACGATCACCGTCCGGGCAAGATTGTCTGGATTCGATCCGATGCTCGAGCAGGCCGCTCAGGATCTGGGGGCCACCCCGTGGGTCACGTTCTGGAAGGTCACGCTCCCGCTCATCTTCCCGGGGATCCTGGCCGGCGCCTTGCTCGCGTTCGCGCTCTCGATCGACGACTTCGTCACCTCGAACTTCGTCGCCGGCCGCACCGTGACGTTTCCTCTCTGGGTCTACGGCGCCGTCAAGGTAGGGATCCCGCCACAGGTATTCGTGTTCGGGACCGCGATCTTCATGGCCGGCCTCGTGCTTGCCGTTCTCGCACTGGTGTTCCAGGGTCGCAAGCGAGGCGCCGGTGCCGCCGCGGAGGAGTGAGCAACCCCGGGTGGGCGTCCTCGTGAACGTTTTCACGAGCGGCGGCCCATCTGCTCTCTGACCTGCGGAAACGGGTGTCGTTCGCCTTTGACGCGGCCGAAAGGCTCCGCCTATACTGCCCGCGCTCATGACCGGGGACCAGCGTCCTGATAACGCCTGGTCAGGCATGGGCACCGGGTGGTCCATCACGTCGACCTTGATCGCGGGGATGCTCGCTTGGGGGGGCATCGGCTACCTGCTCGATAGCCTCTTCGGGATCCACAAGGTGTTCCTGCCGATCGGGATCGTGCTCGGGGGAGCCGGAGGCGTCTACATCGTCTACCTGCGGTATGGGAGGGGGAGCAGTGACGAGCGTTGAACCGGAGCGCGAGGCGATGCGGCGTGTGCTCCCACTGGCGCCCGTCGCACTGGTTGCCGCGTTCGCGCTCGGTCAGGTGTTGGGAGGCAGCGGGGCGGCCTGGTCGGCAGCGATCGCGATCGTGATCGTCACGGCGAACTTCGTCGCGAACGCGCTGTCGGTCGCGTGGGCCGCCCACATCTCGCCGATGATGCTGTACGCGGTGGCGATGGGCGGGTTCGTCGTGCGACTCGTCGTGTTCACGATCGCGCTCGTGCTCCTGAACACCCTTGCCTGGTTCTCACCGGTCGCCTTCGCCTTGACCCTGGTGCCCGCAACGATCGGGCTGCTGGTCGTGGAGGCACGAACGCTTTCGGGCCGGCTCCAGGCAGACATGTGGTCCTTCCAGGGGACGGGTCGTTGAACATCGCGTTCCTCGGGGCAACGTTCGAGGCACCCAGCACGAAGGACTTCGTTTATGGCTGCTGGGGCGGTGGGGTCAAGGTCTTCGGGTTCGAGCTCTGCCTGAATTTCGTCACGTTCCTGGTGATCCTCACGTTCGGGATCATGTTCCTGCTGTTCTATCTGGCGTTCCGGGCGCCGACGGTGGTTCCCGGCAAGCTGCAGACGATGATGGAGCTCGGCGTGACGTTCGTCCGCGAGCAGATCGCGATCCCGGTTCTCGGCCAGGATGCCGATCGGTTCCTCCCGCTCCTCGCGTCCTTCTTCTTCTTCATCCTGATCGGGAACCTCTTCGAGGTGATCCCGGGGTTCAGCTTCTCCGCGAACAGTCGCGTCGCCTTCCCACTCACGCTCGCGATCATCGCTTGGCTCACGTACAACGGGGTTGGCATCGCGAAGCACGGCTTCTTCGGCTACCTCAAGCACACGTGCATCATCACCGAGGCGCCGGCCCTCCTCCGCTACTCCCTCCTGATGGTGATCGAGTTCATCTCCAACATCATCATCCGGCCGATCACGTTGACCGTCCGTCTCACCGCCAACTTCGTCGCCGGGCACTTCCTGCTGTCGATCTTCTTCCTGGGCACCGTCTTCTTCCTGGAGAACGGCCCGAAGACGTGGATCCTCGCCCCGTTCTCGTTCGCGTTCGCGGTCGCGCTCGTGGGGTTCGAGATCTTCGTCGCGGGCCTGCAAGCGTTCATCTTCGCCATCCTCACCGGCTCGTACATCGGTGGCGCGTTGGCGGAGGAGCACTGAGGAAAGGGAGGCATCGATGTTCCATCTCATCGCACAGGCCGCGGATATCACGCCGGGCCTGAAGACGATCGGCAAGGGCCTCGTGATCGGGCTTGCCGCGATCGGCCCGGGGATCGGCCTCGGCGTCCTGATCGGCAAGTCCGTCGAGGCCATGGCGCGTCAACCGGAGTACGCGAACCAGGTACGCACGACCATGTTCATCGGCATCGGTCTGATCGAGGCGCTGGCGCTGTTCGGCATCGCGTTCTCGTTCATCATCTGAGGGAGGCGGATCGTGCTGGGAGCCCTATCCGTCCTCGCGCAGGAGTCGGTGAGCGACAAGAAAGACCTGTACCCGCAGGCGAGCGAGCTGATCGTCGGTGCGGTCGCGTTCGCGATCCTGTTCTACTTCATGTGGAAGTGGGTGATCCCTCGGGTCAACACGCTCCTTGAGGAGCGGCGCGCGCAGATCCAGGGGCAGCTCGAGAGCGCCGAGCAGACGCGGCAGCAGGCGGAAGGCGAGCTGGCTGAGTACCGGAAGCAGCTCGCGAGCGCGCGCGAGGACGCGAACCGGATCATCGAGGAGGCGCGCGAGACCGCCGAGCAGTTCCGCCGCGACATCCAGGCGAAAGCCGAGGAAGAGTCGCGGAACACCGTGGCGCGCGCGCAGGACGAGATCCGCGCCGAACGCGACCGTGTGTTCAACGAGCTGCGTGCCCAGGTGGCGGACATCGCCGTGACCCTCGCCGGGCGCGTGGTGGGCGCCGAGCTCGATACGAAGTCCCATCAGCGCCTGATCGACGAGTACATCGAGCAGGTCGCCTCGGGCGCGAACGGGCAGGGTGGCTGAGCGGGACGATGGCCGACCTCCTCGACCGACTCTTCGGGAAGGATCAGCGCATCCGCGGATACGCGATGGCGATCGTCGCGATCGCGGAAGCCGAGGGCGTCCTCGACACCGTCGGGGATGAGCTCTTCTCCTTCGCGAATGCGGTCGAGCAGAACCCCAAGCTCCGGGAGGCGCTCACTGACCGGGCGCTTCCGGTGGAGAACCGTCGTGCGCTCGTCTACGACATCCTGGGCGACCGGGCCAACCCGGCGACGCTCACGGCGATCTCCCTGTTGATCGACGCCGGCCGCGCCCGCGACCTCGGGAAGATCGCCGAGGGGGTCGTGGCCCTCTCGGCGGAGCAACACCAACACGCGGTGGCCGAGGTCCGAAGCGCGGTCCCGCTCAACGACCGGCAGCGCAAGCGTCTCGAGGGAGCGCTTTCGCGCGCCACCGGACGGACGATCGAAGCGAAGGTCGTGGTCGACCCAACCCTCGTCGGCGGCGTCGTGGCGCGTGTCGGAGACCTCGTCTTCGATGGCTCGATCGCGAGTCGCCTCGAGGACGCCAAGCATGCACTGGGGAGCTGAATCGGTGATGGCACTCAACCTGGATCCCGCCTCCATCGCGGAGGCGCTGCGCAAGAACGTCGAAAGCTGGAGCCCCTCGATCGAGCGCGAGGAGGTCGGCCGCGTGATCGAGTCGGGGGACGGGATCGCGCGCGTGTCCGGCCTGCCACAAGCGATGGCGAACGAGCTGCTGGAGTTCCCCGGAGAGCTCCTCGGGCTCGCGTTCAACCTCGATGAGGACGAGATCGGGTGCATCGTCCTCGGCGATGCCTCCACGATCGAGGAGGGCGATCCGGTGAAGCAGACCGGGAAGATCCTCTCGATCCCGGTCGGCGACGGCTTCCTCGGCCGCGTCGTCGACGCCTTGGGGCGGCCGTTGGACGACAAGGGATCGATCCCGTCGGACAGCACGCGGGTGTTGGAGCTCCAGGCGCCCAACGTCGTTTCGCGCCAGCCGGTGAAGGAACCGCTCTACACGGGGATCGCCGCGATCGACGCGATGACGGCGATCGGCCGCGGCCAGCGCGAGCTCATCATCGGCGACCGTCAGACCGGCAAGACCGCGATCGCGCTCGACGCGATCATCGCGCAGAAGCCCTTCTGGGGGACGGACCAGGCCGTCAAGTGCATCTACGTCGCGATCGGCCAGAAGGCCTCGACCGTGGCGGAGGTGGTCGAGACCCTCCGGGAGAACGGCGCCCTCGAATACACCGTCATCGTCAACGCGGCGGCCTCGGATCCCGCGCCGTTCCAGTACATCGCCCCCTACGCGGGAGCCGCGATCGGCGCGCACTGGATGTACGAGGGCGACGACGCGCTGATCATCTACGACGACCTGTCGAAACAGGCGGTCGCCTACCGGGAGATCTCGCTGCTGCTCCGGCGCCCGCCCGGCCGTGAGGCCTATCCCGGCGACGTCTTCTACCTTCACTCCCGACTGCTGGAGCGCTCGGCCAAGCTGTCCGACGAGCTCGGCGGAGGCTCCCTGACGGCCCTCCCGATCATCGAAACGAAAGGCGGCGACGTCTCGGCGTACATCCCCACGAACGTCATCTCGATCACCGACGGCCAGATCTACCTCGAGCCGGAGCTGTTCTTCTCGGGCGTCCGCCCGGCGATCAACGTCGGGATCTCGGTGTCGCGCGTGGGTGGGAACGCCCAGGTCAAGGCGATGAAGGACGTCTCCGGCCGGCTCCGGCTCGACCTCGCGCAGTTCCGCGCCCTCGAGGCATTCGCCCAGTTCGGCTCCGAGCTCGACAAGGCCTCGCAACAGCAGCTCGCCCGGGGAGCCCGCGTAGTCGAGGTCCTCAAGCAGCCGCAGTACCAGCCGCAGACCGTCGAGCGTCAGGTCGTCGCGATCTGGACCGTCACGTCGGGACACCTGGACCGGTACCCGGCGGAAGACGCGAAGCGGTTCGTAGAGAACTTCCAAGAGGCGATCGAAGCGCGGCACCCCGAGATCTACGCGGCGATCCGCGACACCGGGAAGCTCGATGAGGCGACGTTGAAGTCTCTCTCGACGGCCGTCGAGGAGTTCGCAACCACCTTCGCCCCGACGGGCGAGGCCACCGGCTCGGAGTCCGCGATCGGGAGGACCACGGAGACCGATCCGGTCAAACCGGACGTCGGATGGGACCGGATGTCCTCGGCGGACGACGAGGACGGGGCCGAGCCCCTGTCCACGGATGAGGATGCCGGAGCGCCGGCCGGCGACGCCGAGCCGACCGAGACGGGCTAGCGTGTGGGCGCGAAGCTCCGCATCGTCCGCCGGCGGATCCGCTCGGTCCAGTCGACGAAGAAGATCACGCGAGCGATGGAGCTGATCGCATCCTCACGGATCGTGAAGGCCCAGGCCCGTGTGGAGGCCTCGCGCCCCTATGCGGAGCAGCTGACGAAAGCGATGGAGGACGTCGCGTCCAGGTCCACGTCCATCGACCATCCGCTCCTCGAGCATCGCGAGTCCGCCACGAAGATCGGCGTGCTGGTGATCACCTCGGACCGGGGGCTCGCGGGCGCGTACAACGCGAATGTCCTGAAGATCGCCGAGCAGCACCTGCGAGAGATCCGCGGCCGTGGGATGGAGCCGGTCCTCTACGTGATCGGCAAGAAGGGCGTCGGGTACTTCCGGTTCCGTGGCGTGCCCATGCAGGCATCGTGGCAGGGGTTCAGCGAGGTCCCGCCGTACGAGAAGGCGGAAGTCGTCGGCCGGCAGCTGATCCAGGATTTCGCGGACGGGACGATCGACGAGCTGCATTGCACGTACACCGACTTCCGGTCGGCGTTCACGCTGCGGGCCACGTCCAAACGCTTCCTCCCGGTCGCCCCGGAAGAGGTGACGGGGGCAGCTCGCGAGACGGTCCCGGCCGAGTATCTCTTCGAGCCGGAGCCGACGGAGATCCTGGATCACCTCCTGCCCCAGTACGTCGTCACGAAGGTCTACGCCGCGCTGCTGGAGTCGGCCGCCTCGGAGAACGCTTCTCGCCGTCGCGCGATGAAGGCCGCGACCGACAACGCGGACGATCTGATCAAGATCCTGACGCGGCAGGCGAACCGGGCGCGTCAGGACGAGATCACGACGGAGATCCTGGAGATCGTCGGCGGCGCCGAGGCGCTGTCCTCCGCTAAGGAAGGATGATCCATGCCTGAGATGAACGAGAACCACGACGAACACGCGAACGGCCGTGTGGTCCGGGTGATCGGACCGGTCGTGGACGTGGAGTTCCCACCGAACCAGCTCCCCGAGATCAACACCGCGCTGACGGTCGACATCACGATCGACCAGCTGACCACCACGATCACCTGCGAGGTCGCGCAGCACATCGGCGACTCCCAGGTCCGAGCGATCGCCCTCAAGCCGACCGACGGGCTGATCCGGGGCACCCCGGTGATCGATACCGGCGCGCCGATCACCGTGCCCGTGGGCGAGGGGGTGCTCGGCCACGTCTACAACGTGCTCGGCGAGCCGCTCGACACGGACGCCGCGAACATCCACGCCACCGAGCGGTGGCCGATCCACCGTGAGCCGCCGCCCTTCGCCGACCTCGAGCCGAAGAAGGTCATGCTCGAGACCGGCATCAAGGTGATCGACCTCCTCGAGCCATACGTCCAGGGCGGCAAGATCGGGATGTTCGGCGGGGCCGGCGTCGGGAAGACCGTGATCATCCAGGAGATGATCCGCCGCCAGGCCGAGCAGCAAGGTGGTGTGTCCGTGTTCGCCGGGGTGGGGGAGCGGACCCGCGAGGGCAACGACCTGTTCCTCGAGATGACCGAGTCGGGCGTGATCGACAAGACCGCGCTCGTCTTCGGGCAGATGGACGAGCCGCCGGGTGTGCGCCTGCGCGTCGCGCTCTCCGCGCTCACGATGGCCGAGTACTTCCGCGACGTCGAGCACAAGGACGTGCTGTTGTTCGTGGACAACATCTTCCGGTTCACCCAAGCGGGCTCGGAGGTTTCGACGCTGCTGGGGCGGATGCCCTCCGCCGTGGGCTACCAGCCCAACCTGGCGGGCGAGATGGGTGACCTCCAGGAGCGGATCACGTCGGCGGGTGGACGGTCCATCACGTCGCTCCAGGCGATCTACGTGCCCGCCGACGACATCACCGACCCGGCGCCGCACGCGGCGTTCGCGCACCTGGATGCGACCACGGTGCTCTCCCGCGAGATCTCGGCTCTCGGGATCTATCCGGCCGTGGATCCGCTGGACTCGACGAGCCGCATCCTCGACCCTCGGTACGTCGGCGAGGATCACTACCGGGTCGCGAGGCGCGTGCAGGAGATCTTGCAGCGGTACAAGGACCTCCAGGACATCATCGCGATCCTGGGGATCGACGAGCTGTCCGAAGAGGACAAGGTCATCGTCTCGCGCGCCCGGAAGATCCAGAAGTTCCTGTCCCAACCGTTCTTCGTGGCCGAGCAGTTCACGGGGATCGCAGGGAAGTACACGCCGGTGGACGAGACGATCGCGTCCTTCCGCGGGCTGTGCGAAGGCGACTACGACCATCTTCCCGAGCAGGCGTTCTTCATGGTGGGCGGGATCGAGGAAGCGGTCGAGCAGGGCAAGCAGCTGGAGACGGTCGGCTCGTGACGGTCGAGGTCCATCTGGTCACGCCCGAGCAGGAGGTGTGGACGGGCGACGTCCAGATGCTCGTTGCCCACGGCACCGACGGGATGGTCGGGATCTTGGGAGGGCACGCCCCCCTGCTGGTGCAGCTCTCGATCGCGCCGCTCCGGATGCAACTGGAGGACGGCACGTGGCTGGTCGCGGTCGTCGACGGCGGCTTCCTCCATGTGTCCTCGGACGAGGGGGTGACGCGGGCCGACGTCTTGGCCGCGAACGCCGAGCTCGCGGACCAGATCGACGTGGCGGCCGCTCGCGCGCGCCTCGAAGAGGCGCAGGCGCGAGCGGCCGGCGACGACGAGCTCGCCGCTGCCGAGGTCGCGAAGGCCGAGGCGCGTATCGTCGTCGCCGGGTAGGGGAACCGGCGAGCCTGTCGGTCTACCATCGGGCGATGGAGCGGCTCTTCGTTACCGGTGGCGCGCGCCTCGAGGGAGCCGTTCGGGTGTCGGGCGCCAAGAATTCGGCGCTCAAGCTGATGGCCGCCGCCCTGCTGGCGCCGGGGCGAAGCGTCGTGCGCAACGTGCCGCGGATCCGCGACTGCGCCGTCATGGCGGAGCTGCTGGAGCACTTCGGCGTGGCGGTCGACCTCCGCGACGGGACGGCGGTGCTCGACGCGACCGAGGTGACCGAGTTCGAAGCGCCGCACGACCTGGTGGGGCAGATCCGCGCGTCGATCGTGGTGCTCGGGCCGCTCCTCGCCCGCACGGGACGGGCTCGTGTCTCGCTCCCTGGCGGAGACGAGATCGGAGCCCGACCGGTCGAGCTGCACGTCCGCGGATTGGAGCGCATGGGAGCGACCGTGCGCTCCGAGCACGGCTTCCTCGTCGCCGAGGCGCCGTCGCTGCACGGCGCGTCGATCACGCTCGACTACCCGAGCGTGACCGCGACCGAGAACCTGCTGCTCGCGGGCGTGCTCGCGCGCGGCACCACCGTGATCGACAACGCGGCGCGCGAGCCGGAGATCGCCGATCTGGCCGCGTTCCTCGTGTCGATGGGCGCCGAGGTGCTGGGCGCTGGCAGCAGCACGATCACGATCGACGGCGTGCGCGAGCTGCGGCCGGCCGATCACGACGCCGTCCCCGACCGGATCGAAGCGGGGACGTGGGCGGCGGCGGCCGTCGCGACCCAGGGCGAGGTCACGATCGAGAACGCCCGGCCCGAGCACCTCGACCTGTTCCTCACGAAGCTCGAGGACGCCGGCGCGGAGGTCACCCGCCACGAGGGGGAGGGGTTGCGCGTGCGGCAGCGCGGACAGCCGCGCGCCCTCGACTTCGTCACGCTCCCGTACCCGGGGATCGCGACCGACTTCCAGCCCATCCTCCTCGCGATGCTTGCCGTCGCCGACGGGACGAGCATCGCGACCGAGAACGTCTTCGAGGGTCGGTTCACCTACATCGGCGAGCTCCAGCGGATGGGGGCGGACATCAGCCCGGAGGGGCACCACGCGGTGATCCGGGGGGTCCCGCGCCTGTCCGCCGCTCCCGTCCGCGCGCCGGACATCCGAGCCGGCGCGGCCCTGGTGATCGCCGCGCTCGTCGCCGACGGCGTCACCGAGGTCGCCGACGTCCACCACATCGATCGTGGATACGAGGACTTCGAGCAGAAGCTCGTTTCGCTGGGTGCCGAGATCCGTCGCGGGGGCGATCCGGTCGTGATCCCGGACCCGGCGGAGCTCCGTTGATCCCGGAGCTCCCGCCGCCGCCTCCCGGGGAGCCCGAGCACGGGCCCGGCGATCTCCCGGCGGTCCGGTGGGGTCCCTGGCAAGCCCTCGGCGTCTTCGTCGTCGGCAACTTCGTGATCGCACAGCTTGTCGTGGCGACCATCGTCCTGTTGGTGATGGGTGTGGGGGGGGGCGAACCGATCGAGGGGCTGCCGCAGATCGTGGCGACCGTCGCCGCAGACCTCGCGTTCCTCGGAGCGATGCTCCTGTGGCTCACTTGGAGGACCAGGGACTGGCGCAGCCGAGTGGGGATCACGTTCGGCGCGAAGGGCCTCCGAGACGCGGCGGTGGGCTTCGGCTTGGGTGCGCTGCTGTATCTCGTGATCGGGGTCGTCGTCGCCGTACCGCTCCTCTGGCTCTTCCGCCGGGTGTTCGGCGCGGACGTGACGCCTCCCGAGCAGATCCCGGGCGGCCTCTCGATCAACGCCAAGATCCTCACGGCGTTCCTGGCGCTGGTGCTCGCCCCGATCACCGAGGAGCTCTTCTACCGCGGGATCTTCTACCGGAGCCTCCGCGATCGTCACGGCGTGGTCGTGGGCGCGGTGGTGTCGGGCCTGCTGTTCGGGGCATCGCACTTCGTCGACGCGCCCTGGCGCGACGTCGTGTTCCTGCAGACGCTGATGGTGTTCACCGGCGTCGGTCTCGCGTTGATCTACGAACGTCGCGCGAACCTCGTCGCGGACGTCGCCGCCCACGTCGCGTTCAACGTGATCGGCATCGTGATCATCTTCAGCTCCCGGTGACCGCCCCGTATCCTGTGACCTCGCGACCGAGGGGTGCCGACGTGCCGACGTTCCCGACCGATGGCTGGTTCCAGGACTTCATCGAGCTCATCAACGGGTCGGCGGAGTATCGCGCCGCCGCCGCGGACTGGGAGGGGGATATCGCGTTCCTCGTCCAGGCCGAGCCCGACATCCGCGTCCCGGACGACGTGTGGGGGTACCTCGACCTCTGGCACGGCGCGTGCCGAGGCGGCGGCGTCGTGGACGCCGGCACCGGCGGGCGGGCCGCGTACGTGCTCAGCGCCCCGTACACGCGATGGAAGGACATCCTGCTCGGAGAGCTCGACCCGATCAAGGGGATGATGCAAGGGAAGCTGAAGGTGCGGGGAGATCTGCCGACGATCGTGCGATACGTGCGAGCGGCGAACGAGCTCGTGCGCCTCACGGGTGAGGTCGACACGGTGTTCCCGGACGAGGGCTAGCGTGCGGGCGGTCGTGTTCGCCGACGTGGGTCGGGTGGAGGTCGCGGACGTCCCGGAGCCGGCGATCGAACGTCCGACCGACGCGATCGTTCAGGTGACGACGACGGCGATCTGCGGGTCGGACCTCCACTTCCTCCGCGGCAAGGCGCCGATCGAACGGGGCTCGGTCCTCGGCCACGAGGCCGTCGGCGTGGTGGAGTCGATCGGCCACGACGTGACCGGCGTCCGACCGGGTGACCGCGTCGTGGTGTCCTTCCACATCGCGTGCGGGTCCTGCTGGTTCTGCCGGCGAGGGGAAACGGCGCTCTGCGAGGACCACGCGATCCTCGGCGCCGGACCGTTCGGCGGGGACCTTCCCGGTGCCCAGGCCGAGCGCGTCCG
Source organism: Actinomycetota bacterium (assembly GCA_036257875.1). GTDB lineage: Bacteria > Actinomycetota > UBA4738 > UBA4738 > HRBIN12 > AC-51. The sequence goes on from DATAEV010000290.1 coordinate 19,462, forward strand.
CGTGCCCTTCGCAGACACCAACCTGTTGGCGATCCCGGGCATGGTGGACGATGAACGCGCGCTCTTCGTCGGCGACGTCCTGACCACCGGCGTGTACGCGGCGACCCTCGCCACCGCGACGCCAGATGAGACCGCGGCCGTCGTCGGGCTGGGGCCCGTCGGCTTCTGCACGGTCCAGGCGTTGTTCGCCCTCGGGGCGAGGACGGTCTTCGGGATCGACGTCGATCCCGCTCGCCGCACGGTGGCCCAGGCGGCCGGCGCGATCCCCGTCGACGCCGCCCGCGTCAACCCGCAGATGATCCTCGCGCGCGCGACGGACGACCGGGGCGCCGACATCGTGATCGAGGCGGTCGGCACGCCTGCCGCCTACGAGACCTCCGTCGACCTCGTGCGCCGCGGCGGAAGGGTCGTCGTCGTCGGGATGTTCGCGGGCGAGGTCACGGAGCTCCAGCTCGGCGTCTATTGGGCGCGTGCCCTCGAGGTGCGCTTCGCGGGGCTGTGCCCCACGCATGCGTACTGGCAGCGCACGATGACCCTCCTCGCCGAAGACCGGCTCGATCCATCGCCGATCGTGAGCCATCGGCTGTCGCTCGAGGAGGCGGCACGCGGATACGAGCTCTTCGATCAGCGGATCGCGACCAAGGTCCTGCTCGCGCCGTGAGCGAGGGGGCGGGGCCGGTCGGGGAGTCCGCCGGGATGACGGAGTTGATCGACGGGCTCGTGCGCCAGAACCTCGGCCGCGACCCATCCCGCCGGCTCCGGCGCCGGGACGTCGTCGCGATCGAAGCGGTCGATGCCGGCGTCGCGGTCTCGCTCCGGTCATCGGACGGGACGATCCTGGTCACAGACGGACGCGACCAGGACGCTCGCGTGGTCATCAGCGCGTCCTCGACCAAGCTCCTGGAGCTCGCGGGCGCGCCGCTGCGGTTCGGTCTGCCCGACGCCTTCAGCCGTGACGGGAGCGCGCTGATCCGGGATCTCCTCATGAGGCGGATCCGGGTCAAGGGGCTGATCAGCCACCTCGGGACCGTGCGTCGTTTGACGGTGCTGCTGTCCGTGCGCTGATCCGTGCCGCCCCCCAGCCGAACCCTGATCGCGGCCCGGACGGCACCGGGTAGGCTCAGCCGCCGATGGAGGTCGATAGGTTGGTCCGCGGGGTCATCGCGGGCGAACGACGTGCGGTCGCCCGCGCGATCTCGCTCGTGGAGGACGGGCGGCCGGAGCTCGAGCAGCTGTCGGCCGGGATCTACGGCGCGACCGGTCGCGCCGTCACCGTCGGCATCACCGGGGCCCCGGGGGTGGGCAAGTCGACGCTCGCGGGGGCGCTCGTCGGGGCGCTCCGCGCCGACGAGCGCCGCGTCGCCGTCCTCGCCGTCGATCCGACCTCCCCGTACACGGGCGGGGCCCTCCTCGGTGACCGGGTGCGGATGCAGGAGCACGCGACGGACCCGGACGTTTTCATCCGATCGATGGCCACGCGCGGCCATCTCGGCGGGATGGCGCTCGCCGCGCCCGAGGGTGTGCGGATCCTCGACGCCGCCGGGTACGACCTCGTGATGGTGGAGACGGTCGGCGTCGGGCAGGCCGAGGTCGACGTGGCCGCCGCGACGGACACCGCGGTCGTGATCCTCGCCCCGGGCCTGGGGGACGCGGTGCAGATGGCGAAGGCCGGGATCCTCGAGGCCGCGGACGTCTTCGTGGTGAACAAGGCCGACCGCGACGGCGCGGCCGAGGTGATGCGCGAGCTGCGTCAGATGCTGCATCTCGGGCCGAAGCGGGAGTGGGACCCGCCCGTGCTCTCGGTCACGGCGACGACGGGGGACGTGTCGGCCCTGTGGGCGGCGATCGAAGAGCACGATGCGTGGGCCCGAACCTCGGGCGCGCGCGACGCGAAGCGTCGCGCGCGCCTGCTGGCGGAGGTGGAGTCGCTGGCAGCGGAACGTTTCAAGCTGGCCGTGGCCGCGCATCTCGCCGACGACGCGGAGCTCGTCGCCGACCTGACCGAGCGCCGCGTCGACCCGTACCGGGCTGCCGCGGCGCTCGCCCGCCGAACGTCCTCGTAGCGGGGTACGCTCGCACGGAGGACACGATGGTCGAGACGAGCCCGCGAACACGAGACGTGCCGGCGCCGGAGCGGAGCCACACCAGCCGTTCCGGCGTCCCGCTGCAACCCGTGTATCGCGACGACGACCTGTCGGGATTCGATCCCGTCGCCGACCTCGGCGCTCCCGGCGCCTATCCGTTCACGCGGGGCGTGTATCCGTCGATGTACCGGGGCCGTATCTGGACGATGCGCCAATTCGCCGGCTACGGGACGCCGCGCGAGACGAACGGGCGGTTCCGGGTCCTGACCGAGCGTGGTCAGACAGGGCTGTCTGTCGCCTTCGACATGCCCACGCTGATGGGCTTCGACTCGGACGACCCTCGCGCCGAGGGCGAGGTCGGCCGGTGCGGCGTCGCCGCCGATTCCCTCGACGACATCGAGACCCTGTTCGACGGGATCCCCCTCGACGAGGTGACCGTCTCGATGACGATCAACGGCCCCGCGCCCTGGTTGTTCGCGTGCTACCTGGTCGCGGCGGAACGGCAGGGGGTCGCGTGGTCGTCGCTCGAAGGCACGCTGCAAACCGACATCTTCAAGGAGTACACGGCGCAGAAGGAGTGGCTGTTCCCGCCGCGGCCGCATCTCCGGCTGATCGCCGATCTGATGGCGTTCTGCGCCGAACGGGTGCCGAAGTACCACCCCCTCAGCGTCAGCGGCTACCACATCCGGGAGGCCGGCTCGACCGCGGCACAGGAGCTCGCGTTCACCCTCGCAGATGGGTTCGCCTACGTGGAGCTGGGGCTGCAGCGGGGCCTGCCGATCGACGCGTTCGCGCCCCAGCTGAGCTTCTTCTTCGACGCGCACATCGACTTCTTCGAAGAGATAGCGAAGTTCCGGGCCTCGCGACGCATCTGGGCACGGTGGCTGCGTGACCGATACGGGGCCATCGATCCCGCCGCGCAGCGCCTCCGGTTCCACGCGCAAACGGCCGGCGTGTCCCTCACCGCTCAGCAGCCGATGAACAACGTCGCCCGGACCGCCATCGAGGCCCTCGCTGCCGTGTTGGGCGGCACGCAGTCACTCCATACGAACGCCCTGGATGAAGTCCTCGCCCTCCCGACCGAGGCGGCTGCGACCCTCGCGCTCCGAACGCAGCAGGTGATCGCCTACGAGACCGGAGTGCCGGACGTGGTCGACCCGCTCGGCGGCTCGTACTACGTGGAGTGGCTCACCGACCGGATCGAGGAGCTCGCCGAGGGACTCTTCGCGAAGATCGCCGACCTGGGTGACGGGTCCATGCTCGAGGGGGTTCTCAACGGCGTCGAGAACGGCTGGTTCGTTCAGGAGATCGCCGAGGCCGCGTTCCAGGAGCAACGCCGGTTCGAACAGGGCGATCTGATCCAGGTCGGCGTCAACGCGTTCACCGGGTCGGACGACGAGCCGCTCGAGGTTCTGGAGATCCCGATGGCAACCGAGCATGCCCAGCGGGGTGCGCTCGAGCGGACGCGGATGGAGCGCGATGCCCAGGCAGCCGTTTCCGCGCTCGCGTCGTTGGTCGCCGCAGCTCGGGAGCCGGACGCCGAGCTCATGGTGCCCCTGATCGACTGCGCGCGAGCCCGGTGCACGGAGGGCGAGGTGACCGAAGCGCTCCAGTCCGTCTTCGGTCCCTGGCGGGAGACACCGGCCTTCTGACCGGACGCGAAAGCGTCTTGCAATAGCTTGCAGTTGCCGCGACCTGCACGGGTGTGGTTCGATGGTCCCGGACACCATGGGGAGGGTCGTGCTGATCGCATCATCTGAGGTGTTCGGGCTCGGGTTCCTCGTCACGGCGTTCCTCTTCGGCTTCCGTCACGGGATCGACTGGGACCACATCGCCGCGATCACCGACATCACCGGCTCGCAGGATGACCGTTCGCAGGCGTTCGCCTTCGGGACGCTCTACGCGCTCGGGCACGCGCTGGTGGTACTCGTGATCGGCATCGCTGCCATCGTCCTCGGGGAGCGGCTCCCCCCCGGCATCGACGACGTGATGCAGCGGATCGTCGGGACGACGCTCGTCGTCCTCGGCGTGTTCGTGTTCACGTCACTGATCCGTCACGGCCGGGAGTTCCGGATGCGCAGCCGGTGGATGCTCATCTTCAGCGGAGCTCGCAGCGCGTATCGCAAGATCCGCCCCGAACGGGGCGAGACGGAGGATCCCGATCACGCTCACCGAGCCGAGCCCGTCCACACCCACGCCGCCGAGGACGAGGGCGTCGCCCTTGCGGTCGCCGAGGATCTTCCGGTATCGGAATGGCATCACGGCCACCATGGCCGTCCCGGTCACCATCACCACAAGCATCCCGAGCCCGACCCCTTCATGAACTACGGCCGGCGCACGGCGTTCGGCGTCGGGATGATTCACGGGGTGGGCGCGGAGACGCCGACACAGGTACTGATCTTCCTCGCGGCGGCAGGTGCCAGCGGGAAGGGGGCCGGCGTGGTGGTCCTGCTCGCGTTCCTCGTGGGCCTGCTGACCTCCAACAGCTTGATCACGCTCGGTTCTTCGTTCGGCTTCCTCCGTGCGTCGCAGAACTGGAAGATCTACGTCACGGTCGCGGTCTTGACGGGGATCTTCAGCTTGGTGATCGGGACGTTGTTCCTCTTCGGGAAGTCGAGCCTGCTTCCGGCGCTCTTCGGCGGGTGAGGTCGGCGGCTCAGGGCCCCGCGCAGTCGGCGCAGAGACCGGTGATCGCGAAGTGGGTCAGGTCGGCGACGAACCCGTGATGGGCATGGATCAGGGCACCGAGCTTGTCGGCCTCCCGGAGCGAGAGCGCGTCGTCGCGACCGCATCGGCTGCACGTCAGGTGGACGTGCTGTGCCTCGTCCCGCTTGTGGTACTCGGCGCCGGATTCGAGGTGGGAGTGCTGCAGGACGCCCACCTCTTCGAGCAGGGTCAGCGTTCGGTAGATCGTCGACGCGTTGACGCCCGGCATCTCGCTTTGGATCGTGCGGGCCATCTGTGCCGGCGAGATGTGCCCCTGCGTGCGCATCACCTCGGAGACGATCGCCCGGCGCTGCGGGGTCATCCGAAGGCCGTGTTCGCGCAGGCGGGTCATCACCTCCGCGAAGTCGCTCGGGGCTCGTTCCACGAGCGGCGAGTCTAGCAGTTCGTTGCAGGTGCAACGCCACGGCTTGCAGGTGCCGTATCCATCCCGGAGTCGCTCAGGCGCCGAGCGATAGCCTTTCCAGCATGACCGTCATGGTGACCGGGGCGTCCGGCGTGATCGGCCGTGCGACGGTGAGGGCGCTGTTGGCGCGTGACGAGGTCCGAGCCACGGTCCGCCGAGCGCCCGATGCCACCTACCTGCGCCAGCTGGGGGCGAAAGTGGCCGTTCGCGAGATCGATTCCCCGGACGCGCTCTCGGAGATCCTCCCTCGATGCCACACGGTGATCCACCTGATCGGCGGCGTCGCGCAGCCGGATCCGGACGAGCTGTTCCACGCGAACCACGGCAGCGTGCTTCGCGCCCTGGAGGCTGCGAAGCACGCCGGAACGAAGCGGTTCGTGCTGCTCTCCGTGCCCGGAGCCGACCCGGAAACGGCGCAGCCGTTCCTGCGGGCGAAGGGCCTCGCGGAAGAGGCGGTTCGGGCGTCCGGCATGGAGCACGCGATCGTGCGCTCGACGCATGCGTACGGGCTCGGGGGTCTGTGGTTCACGGCGACGGTCGAGGGGGCGCTGGCCGAGCCGCCGTTCGTCGTCGGTCCCGGCGACAACGACCTGGCCCCGATCTTCGCTGAGGACGTCGCGTCGGTGCTCGCCGCGATCGACGATGACGAGGCCGAGCTCGCCGGGACGTGGGGCTTGGAAGGTCCGGACGTCGTGACCGGCGACGGTTTGGCTCGGCTGCTCCGGGGAGACGGCGCGGTGCCGACCCACGCCTCCGGACAAGCGGCCGCGGAGGCCTTGACGCGGCTCCTCGGCGTCCCGTTCGACGCCGTGACCGCGTCGTTCTTCGCCCTGCCGTCGCGGGCCGACGCGCCGGACGCGGCCTCGGCGTTCGGGGTCGCCCGCACGCCGCTCGTGGACGGTCTCCGGGCAACCCTCGAGGCGGCCGCGGCGATCGACACGGGGTAGGCTGCGCCGCCATGGGCGAGTTCGTGCGTCTCGAGGTGGATGACGGCGTCGGGGTGATCCGCATCGACCGCCCGCCGGCGAACGCGATCGATCTGCGGGTCGGCGTCGAGCTGGGGGAGACGATCGGCGAAGCCGAAGGGCGCTCGGACGTTGGCGCGCTCGTGGTATGGGGCGGTCCGAAGCTCTTCGCTGCAGGCGCCGACATCAAGGCGATGGCCGGATGGACCAAGGACGAGGTGCGCCCGAGCGTCGAGGCGCTCGGCGATGCCTGCGACCTGCTGGAACGCATCGGGAAGATCTCGATCGCCGCGATCACGGGCTACGCGCTCGGCGGGGGCCTCGAGCTGGCGCTCGGATGCGACCTGCGCTACGTGGCGGACGATGCGAAGATCGGCCAGCCCGAGATCGCGCTCGGGGTGATCCCCGGCGCCGGCGGGACGCAGCGATTGGCCCACCTCGTCGGACCGGGGGTGACGCGTCACCTCGTGTACACCGGCATGCAGCTGGACGCCGCCACCGCGCTCCGGCTAGGCGTCGCGGAGGCGATCCACCCGGCGGAGGCGGTCTTCGACGAGGCGGTCAAGGATGCACGGTCGTTCGCGAACGGGCCCCTCGAAGCGCTCGCGGCCGCCAAGCACGCGATCCGAGCGGCGGCCGAGACGCCCGGAACCGCCGGGATCCGCGTCGAGCGAGCGCTGTTCTTGGACCTGTTCGGGACGGCGGACCAGCGCGAAGGCATGCGGGCGTTCCTCGAGAAGCGCGAGCCCCGGTTCGGGGCCCCCGGGACCTAGCCGCCCCGTCGGCGCCATCTCGCGGACACCGAACAGCCCATCGGGCGTCACCGGCCGATGTCACCATCGTTCCGTACCGTTCCGTGAACGGCGGATGGTCCAGCCGGAAGGGTCGTGGCGGAATGAACCGGCGTCCGGAGCTGTTCGTAAACGGTACGAGGGGGCCCGACCCCGTGCCCGTCAGAACGGGCCCCCTGGGAAGGATGTGACCGCATGCAGGACGACAGGTTCCGGGGGGCGGCGGTTCGCACGCTGCCCCGGCCGAACAGGACGTACTCCGAGGACCGCGTGTGCGCGGCGCCGGGCTGCGGCACGAAGCTGTCGAGATACAACAAGTGGCAGTACTGCTGGCAGCATGAACCCGTCCACGCCTACATCCCGCGGGGGAAGCGGAAGTCGAAGAAGCGCGCCGCCTGAGCCCCAACCAAGGCCGAAGCCCTTCCTGACGGGAGGGCTTCGCTGCGTCTGGGGGATGCCCGACGGCCCCCGATCTCGCAGATGGCCCGGGCCCAAGGCCATCCGGGGGTCCGGAAGTCGCGGAACGCCCGAACGGTGTCAAGCGCCCGCCCGAGGCTGCCGATGGCTTGAGGGACCGCTCCCCCCGGACGCGGCGCAGCACACCATGGCGAACGAGACGACGGAACCACCTGCGATGCGCATGGGCGCCTGCCCGTACTGCGAGCGGACGGTCCTCGTCTACGAAGAGCCTCCCCGTTGTCCGATCTGTGCCTGTCCGCTGGACGGATCGACGATGCGACCGTTCCAGTTCCCGTCCGGTCCCGTCGGTCCGGCGACGGAGGCCGACGGCGGGCTAGTTCCGTAGCGCCGCATCGATCAGCGCCGCCTCACGCCAGGGACGCACCGAGCTCAACACGGCCAATCCCTCGGCCACGGCGAGATCGTCGAGGCGGATCGATCGCTCCGCGATCGATCCGCCGGACAGCAGTGCTGCTCGCTCGCAGCCGGGCAGGAGCCCGGCCGCGAGCGGAGGGGTCCACCACCGGTCCTCGAGTCGGACCGCGAGGTTCGCGATCGTCGTCTCCGTCACCTCGCCCCGATCGTTGATCAGGATCACGTCGTCCGCGTCGGGGTGACGCGCGGCGGCTTCCTCGTACCGTTCGCGCAGCGTGGTCTTGTGGAACAGGAAGACGTCGCCGGGGTCGACCGGGTGGTCGCGGTCGAGCGCGAGTCGGACCGGGTCGGCTCCGGAGGAGATCGGCGCGGATCCCGTCTCGACGTGCCCGCGCCGGTCCAGCAGCAGCCGGACGCGAACCACCCTTCCCGGGAACCTCCCGGTCTCCCGGTCAAGCGCTGCCCGGATCGCCGCTTCGTCCTCGGAGAAGCCGAAGTACGCGGCGGACGCGCGCAGCCTCGCGAGATGCTCGTCGAGGCGCCGGTACCCGTCATCCGGATCGAAGCGCAGGGTTTCGAGCAGCCGGAACGCCGGCCGGCGGTGCGTCAACACCCTGGCCTTCGTGAGGATCTCGTCGTACTCCGCGCTCGCGCGCGAGTCCCACGTGATCCCGCCACCGACCCCGTACTCGGCGGTGCCGGTCCCGGGATCGTGCACGACGGTGCGGATCGCCACGTTGAACCGAGCGCGGGGGCCCGGCGCGCCGGCAGGCGCGAGGTAGCCGACGGTCCCGCAGTACGCACCCCGTGGTGCATCCTCGAGGTCCGCGATGATCTGCATCGTCCTCACCTTCGGCGTTCCCGTGACGCTGCCGCTCGGGAACAGCGCGCCGAAGACGTCCCCCAAGGATCGCCCTGGTGAGAGATCGGCGGAGACCGTCGACGTCAGCTGCCACACGGTCTCGAACCGCTCGGCCTCGAAGACGTCGCTCCATCGCACCGAGCCGGTGCGGGCCACGTGTGCGAGGTCGTTCCGCAGGAGGTCGACGATCATCGCGTTCTCAGCGCGCTCCTTGATCGAACCGCGCAGCCGCGCTCGGATCGCCTCGTCCTCCGCGAGCCACCGGCCCCGCGGCGCCGTGCCTTTCATCGGCTTGGTCGAAACCGTGCCGCCGTCGATCCTGAAGAACAGCTCCGGCGAGGCGGACAGGATGCGGTACGGGCCGAGGTCGAGGTACGCCGAGTAGGCACCGCGTTGGGCGTAGCAGAGGTCGCGGTAGAGACCCTTCGGATCGCCCGCGACGGTCGCGCGGAGGCGGAGCGTGAAGTTGACTTGGTACGTGTCGCCCGCCGCGATGTGCTCGTGGATCCTGGCGATCGCCGCGTCGTACGTCCCCCGATCGATCGAGGGGGCCCAGGCGCCCGACGGCGGGGGAGGCGGGTCGTCGGGCGGAGCCGGGAGGGTCGTTTCCTGGCGGGCCTCGAACAGGGCGAACCACGCGAGGGGGAGATCGGCGAACGGATCGCCGTCGGGCGGCGTTCGGACCCGCAGCGCCGGGTCGAAACCCGGCGCTGCCTCGTAGGTCACCATCCCGGCCACCCAGAGCCCGCGCGCGGCCGCCGCCTCGGCGGCGTCGATCACGGCGGGGACCTCCGCCGGTCGGCGTGCCTCCAGCACGCCGACCGGCTCCACCAACCGGAAGCTCGGCTCGGCGCCGCTCAGGTCGTCGAAGCGTGCCTCGATCACGGCGGTCACGATACGAGAGGTGGCCTGCCCGCTCCCTCACGCCCTCCCCGGTAGCCTGTTGGGATGCCATCCGTCCTGGTCGCGATGTCCGGCGGGGTCGACTCGTCGGTCGCCGCGTGCCTCCTGCACGAGCAGGGGTACGAGGTCCTGGGCTCGCACCTGTCGCTCGTCCACCTCGACGGCGTGGAGCACGGATGCTGCGGGCCGTCGGCGCGGCGAGACGCAGCGGAGACCGCCCGCATCGCGGGGTTCCCGTTCGAGATCTGCGATCTGAGCGACGAGTTCGAGGGGACGGTGATCGCCGATTTCCTCAGCGAGCACGCGTCCGGACGCACCCCGAACCCGTGCGCCCGGTGCAACGGCGAGATCAAGTTCGGGGCGTTCCTGCGGCGGGCCGACGAGCTCGGCATCGACCTCGTGGCGACCGGGCATTACGTGCGCGCGGTCGGCGCCGGCCGTGGCTCATGGGAGCTCGTGCGCGGCGCGGACCGCGCGAAGGATCAGAGCTACATGCTCTACATGCTGGGCCAGCGCGAGCTGGCGCGCTCGCTCTTCCCCATCGGCGGGCTCGTCAAGACGGAGACCCGAGCGATCGCCGAGCGGTTCGGGCTGCCGGTCGCGACGAAACCCGATTCGCAGGAGCTCTGCTTCGCGCCCGCCGGCGATGCCGGCGGTTTCGTGCGGAGCCACGCCGCCGCGCTGGTGCGCGGAGGCGGCGAGGTCGTGGACGGGGACGGGAGGGTCATCGCCGAGCACGACGGGACGTTCGCCTTCACCGTGGGGCAGCGACGCGGGCTCGGGGTGGCGACGGGTTCCCCGGTCTACGTCGTAGAGGTTGACGCGGCGACGAACCGGGTCGTGGTGGGACCGCGGGAGCTCTTGACGAAGCGGGGGCTGGTCGCCGATCGCGTTTCGTGGGTGGCGGGGAGCCCGCCCGATCACGGCCCGTTCGAGGCCGAGGTGCGGATCCGGTACCGGGGCGACGACGTGCCCGCGGTCATCGCACCCGGGACCGATGCCACGATCAGGGTGGAGTTCCGCTCGCCGCAGCGATCGGTGGCGGCGGGGCAGAGCGTCGTGGCCTACGATCGGGATCGGCTCCTCGGCGGCGGCCGGATCGTGGACGCGTTCCGCTGAGCCGAGAGCGTTCGCGACGCCGACTATCATCGTCGGGTGAGACTCCTCCGCCGTCGTCCGAAGGTCTTCGACATCCAGGTCCAGGACCTCGTCCTGCGGATCACGGCGCCCGACGACCTCGCTGAGGAATCGCGCGCGGCCGCGCTGTCCTTCTGGGAGCAACTGCAGTCCTACGGGCTGAGGCATCCCGATTTCAACAGCTCCAAGCGGCCGCTCCGTCAGGTGGCGGCCGACGCGCCGGAGATCGTGAAGGAGGTCGTCTCGACGTCGAGCGCTGCCGGGGTGGGCCCGATGTTCACGTTCCGGGGTGCGGTGGTGGACTCGGTCGGCCGGTTCCTGGGACAGCAGGTCCACGACGTCACGGTCGCGTGCGACGGCGACTACTACATCCGGGCGAAGAAGCGGATGAAGGTCCAGGTCCGGCGACACGGCGGGGCCCCCATCACGGTAGCGCTCGACGGCTCGCGCGGCGTCGGCGTGTCCACCACCCTCGGGCGAGGGCGTGGCGGCCGCGGACCCGACGGGCTCGCCGTGATCGCGCAGAGCTGCATGCTGGCCGACGCGGCCGCGGCGGGTGTCCAGGCATGCCTCGCCAAACCCGACGGCTTCGGGATGGCGCTGCACTACCTGCAACAGGTCCCGGGCGTTCGGGGAGGGGTGGTGGTCGTCGGCGATCGCATCGGCGTCGCCGGCGCCGTGGAGATCGCGGCATGAAGACCGCGTCCGACGAGCGCGAGCGCGCGGACGCCAAGCTCCGCGTCGAGGAGCTCCGGGCCGAGATCGAGCACCATCGCTACCGCTACCACGTCCTCGACGACCCCGAGGTCGCCGACGCCGAGTACGACGACCTGATGCGCGAGCTGCGCGCGCTCGAGGACCGCTTCCCGGAGCTGCAGACCCCCGATTCGCCGACCCAGACGGTGGGCGGCGCGCCGGCGGCGCTCTTCGCGCCGGTCGAGCACCGCGCGCCGATGCTCTCCCTCGACAACGCGTTCAGCTTCGAAGAGCTGGACGCCTGGGGTGCGCGGGTGGAACGCGCCGTCGGGAAGGAGGCGCGCTTCGCGTGTGAGCTCAAGATCGACGGGGTCGCGTGCGCGCTCACCTACGAGCGGGGGGTCCTCGTCAAGGCCGCAACGCGGGGCGACGGCCGGATCGGTGAGGACATCACCGCGAACATCCGAACGGTTCACGGCGTCCCCCGGACGCTCGTCGGCGACGATCCGCCGGCCGTGATCGAGGTGCGCGGCGAGGTCTTCCTGCCGGTCAAGGCGTTCGAGGACCTGAACGACCGGCTGCGCGAGGCAGAGCAACGGGTGTTCGCCAATCCGCGCAACGCTGCCGCCGGCTCGCTCCGGCAGAAGGACCGGAAGGTGACCGCGTCGCGGCCGTTGCGGATGTGGGTCCACTCGTTCGGGGCGGCCGAGGGCATCTCCTTCGAGTCGCACCTCGGCTTCCTCGACTGGGCGGCCACGTCGGGGCTGCCCGTCCCCCCCACGACCGAAGGGCGCGAGTCGCTGGACGGGGTCAAGGAGTTCCTCACGTACTGGGAGGACCACCGGCATTCGGTCGATTGGGAGATCGACGGGACGGTGATCAAGGTCGATCAGACCGATCTGCAGCGGGAGCTCGGTTCCACGTCGCACGCACCGCGGTGGGCGATCGCGTACAAGTTCCCGCCGGAAGAGCGGACGGCACTGCTGCGTGCGATCGACGTCCATACCGGACGGACCGGGAAGGTCACGCCGTTCGCTGTGCTCGAGCCCGTGTTCGTCGGTGGCGTCACGATCACGTACGCGACGCTGCACAACGAGGACGAGGTGCGGCGCAAGGATGTCCGACCGAGGGACACGGTGATCGTGAGGCGCGCGGGCGACGTGATCCCGGAGATCGTCGGACCGGTCGTGTCCCGCCGGAAGAAGGGCGCGCGGCGCTGGAAGATGCCGGCAACGTGCAACGCGTGCGGGACGCCGCTCGTCCGCCGCGAGGGCGAGGCCGACTACCGCTGTCCCAACAAGCGCGGGTGTCCGTCCCAGGGACTCGAATGGCTCTTCCACTTCGCCGGGCGCGGGGCCATGGACATCGAGCACCTCGGATACATGACGGTGATGCGGCTCCTCGAGAAAGGCCTGATCGAAGACCCCGCCGACATCTACTCGTTGAACCAAGAGAAGCTGTCAGAGCTCCCGGGCTTCAAGGACCGGTCGATCACGAACGTCCTCGAGCAGATCGAGGCGTCGAAGGATCGCCCGATCTGGCGGCTCCTGGTCGGTCTCAACATCCGGCACGTCGGCGGCCACGTCGCGCAGGTGGTCGCCCGAGCGTTCGGGTCGATCGACGCGATCGCCGCGGCCAGCGAGGACGAGATCGACGCGGTGCCGGGGATCGGCCCCGAGATCGCGGCGTCGGTGCGGGAGTGGTTCGACGAGGACGAGAACCGCCAGTTGATCGAGAAGCTCCGCGCAGCGGGCGTTCGCCTCGCCGATGAGCGGGTGGAGGCGACCGGCTCGCGTCCCCTCGAGGGCACGAGCGTCGTCCTGACCGGCGGGTTGGAGACGCTCTCCCGCGAGGAAGCTACGGCGGCCGCCGAAGACGCGGGGGCCCGCGTGACGTCGAGCGTCTCGAAGAAGACGAGCTTCGTGGTCGCGGGGGAGAGCCCGGGGACGAAGCTCGCGAAGGCCGAGCAGCTCGGCGTCGACGTGATCGACGAGCAGGAGTTCCTGCGCAGGCTCGGGCGGACCCGGTGACCGCGACCGTCATCGACGGGACCGCTGCGGCCGAGGAGCTCCGAGCCACGGTCGACGATGAGCTTCACATGCTCCGTCTCTCGGAGGTGCGTCCCGGCCTCGGCACCGTGCTGGCCGGCGAGGATCCCGGCGCACTCGCGTACGAGCGCCACGTCCGCCGACTGGCTGAGGGGCTCGACTACCACTACGTGCACGAGCGCCTTCCCGCCGACGTCGAGGTGGCGGACGTGTTCGCGACGATCGGCAAGCTCAACGCCGATCCTCGCGTGACCGGGATCCTGGTGCTTCGGCCCCTGCCGGCCCACCTGCCCGAGGCGGACGTGAACGCGATCGTCGACCCCCGGAAGGACATCGAGGGACAGCATCCGGAGAACGCGGGTCTGTTGGCGCTCGGACGACCGCGCTTCGTCCCGTCGACGCCCGCCTCGTGCTTCTACCTGCTCGATTCGTACGTCCGGTCGATCGGCGACGATCCCCACGCCTACTACGCCGGCAAGACGATCGTCGTCGTCGGGCGGTCCGCCAGCGTGGGCAAACCCGCCCAGTGGCTGGGGCTCGAGCGCGACGCGACCGTGATCGCGTGCCACCGTCAGACCGCGGCGGCGGGGCGGTTGGGCGAGTTCACCCGCATGGCCGACGTCTTGATCGTGGCCGCCGGGGTGCGGAGCCTGGTGACGGGGGACATGGTCCGGGAGGGTGTGATCGCGGTCGACGTGGGCTTCCACGTCCTGAAGGACGACGTGACCGGGCGAACGACGATGGTCGGCGACCTCGATTTCGACGAGGTCGCGGCCAAGGCGGCCGCGATCACCCCCGTTCCGGGCGGGGTCGGCCCGGTCACCGATGTCTGGCTGATCGGCAACTCCCTCGTCGCGGCGGCGCTCGCCGCTCGGATCGAACCTCGGTTCGGCACGAGCGGTTGAGGCGCGTCTAGACTTCCGCGCCATGCCCGTCGACATCGACATCGAACACGTCGCGCGTCTGGCGCGACTGGAGCTGACGGACGAGGAGACGGCGCGTCTCAAGGTCGAGCTCGGCGTGATCCTCGAGCACGCCGCTCGGGTCGGCGAGGTCGCCGCGGACGAGGTCCCGCCCACGGCGTACGCGATCGCCCGGGCGAACGTCGTTCGCGAGGACGTGCCGGAGCCCTGCCTCCCCGTCGAGGAGGCGCTCCGGAACGCTCCCGATCGCGAGGGAGACCGCATCAAGGTCCCTCGCATCACGGAGATCGGAACGTGACGGAGCTCTGCGACCTCACGGGCGCGGCGCTCTCGGCGAAGCTCGGGAGCGGCGAGGCCTCGGCCGTCCAGATCCTCGAGTCGTCCTTGGGGCGCGCCGACGCGATCGACGATCGCGTCGGCGCATTCCTGACGCGCACGCCGGAGCTCGCCCACGAGCGGGCGGAGGAGCTGGACGTGTACCGCGCGACGGGCGCGCCGCTCTCGCCCGTCGCCGGGATCCCGACGGCGCTCAAGGACGTGTTCACCACGAATGGGGTCCGAACGACGTGCGCGTCGCGCATCTTGGACAACTACGTGCCGCCGTACGACAGCACGGCGTGGGCCCGGCTGTCCGGCGACGGCGCCGTGCTCGTCGGCAAGACGAACTGCGACGAGTTCGCGATGGGCTCGTCCAACGAGAACTCGGCGTTCGGGCCGGTCCACAACCCGTGGGACCCCGCTCGCGTCCCCGGCGGCTCCAGCGGCGGCAGCGCCGCCGCCGTCGCCGCCGGGGAAGCCGTGTGGGCGCTCGGGACCGACACCGGCGGCAGCGTCCGGCAGCCGGCGTCGCTGTGCGGGGTGGTCGGCCTGAAGCCCACGTACGGCCTGATCAGCCGGTTCGGTCTGATCGCCTTCGCGTCCTCGCTCGATACGGTCGGAACGCTGACCCGGAGCGTGCGGGATGCCGCGATCCTGCTGTCCGCGCTCGGCGGGAAGGATCCGCGCGACGCCACGAGCCTGGACGGCGACCGCCTGGACTACACCGAGGGCCTCGACGACGGTGTCTCGGGCCTCCGGATGGGGGTGATCGCCGAAGCCTCGGGCGAGGGGGTCGAGCCGGGCGTCGGCGCGGCGGTCGAGACCGCCGTTGAACGGCTGGCTGCGCTGGGCGCCGAGGTCGCCGAGGCCCACCTGCCCCATGCGGAGTACGCGTTGTCCGCGTACTACCTGATCGCTCCGAGCGAGTGCTCGTCGAACCTCGCCCGCTACGACGGCGTACGGTACGGGTTCCGGGCGGGGGGAACGCACGCCGACACCATCTCGATGATGGCCGAAACGCGCGGACAGGGGTTCGGCACCGAGGTCAAACGGCGCGTGATGCTCGGCACGTACGCGTTGTCGGCTGGGTACTACGAGGCGTACTACGCACAGGCGCAGAAGGTACGGACGCTGATCATCCGTGACTACGAGGCCGCGTTCGAACGCTTCGACGTGCTCGTGTCGCCGACGTCACCGACGACCGCGTTCCCGATCGGCGCGAAGGTGGACGATCCTATGGCGATGTACCTGAACGACATCTTCACGATCCCGGCCAACCTCTCCGGGATGCCGGCGGTCAGCGTCCCGTGCGGCTTCGATGACCGCGGCCTGCCAGTGGGTCTGCAACTGACGGCTCCGGTGCTCGGCGAGCGAACGCTGCTGCGAGCGGCCTCAGCTCTCGAAGCCGAGCTCGGGCTCGACCTTCGCCCGCCGATCCTCGCCTGAGATCCGGTCGCGAGCCGCTGGGCGAGCTCGGGCGGACATCCGCCCAGGATACGGGGGCGAAGTCGTCCGATAGGCTGTCCGGCCATGGCTCCGTGGGAGACGGTGATCGGGCTCGAGTGTCACGTCGAGCTCGACACCCATACCAAGATGTTCTGCGGGTGTCGCAACGTCTTCGGGGCCGATCCCAACACGAACACCTGCCCGGTCTGCATGGGTCATCCCGGGTCCCTCCCGGTCCCGAACGCCGAGGCGATCCGTCGCATCGTGAAGATCGGGCTCGCCCTCGGGTCCGCGATCGCCCCCCACTCGCTGTTCCACCGGAAGAACTACTTCTATCCGGACCTGCCGAAGAACTATCAGATCAGCCAGTACGACCTTCCGATCTGCGTCGGTGGACACCTCGACATCGATCTCGGGGACGGATCGACGAAGCGGGTCGGGATCACGCGTGTCCACATGGAGGAGGACACCGGCAAGACGACCCACGGGTCGGAGTCCGGGCGGATCCACGAGGCTGCGTACGCGCTGATCGACTACAACCGCGCCGGCGTGCCCTTGGTCGAATGCGTGAGCGAGCCGGACATGCGCACCCCCGAGGAGGCGGCCGCGTACCTCCGCGAGCTTCGCGCGACCCTCGACGTCCTGGATGTCTCCGACGTCAAGATGGAGGAGGGGTCGCTGCGCTGCGACGCCAACATCAGCATCCGCCGGTCCGGGTCCGAGGTTCTCGGAACGAAGGTCGAGATCAAGAACATGAACTCGATCCGGTCCCTCGAGCGTGCGCTGCTCTACGAGGAGCAGCGGCAGATCAAAGCCCTGGAGGCGGGTGAGCACCTCGTGCAGGAGACGCGGCACTGGGACGAGAGCTCGGGGGTGACCACCTCCATGCGCTCCAAGGAAGAGGCGTTCGACTACCGGTACTTCCCCGAACCGGACATCCCACCGCTGGAACCGTCGGAAGGATGGATCGAGGAGATCCGCGCGACCCTGCCGGAGCTCCCGCGCGCGCGCCGCGCACGCTACGAAGCGCTGGGCCTCAGGTCCGAGGTGGTCCGGGTGCTGGTCGCCGATCGGTCCTCCGTCGTGCTCTTCGAAGGAGCGGTCGCCGCCGGCGCCGATCCGGCGCCGGCGGCGACCTGGATCACGCAGGACGTCGCGGCGCTCCGCAACGCGGCCGCAGCGGACGGCGCCCTCACGGCGGGGCACGTCGCC